>CAJODA010000009.1 GCA_905233745.1 uncultured Bacteroidales bacterium | reverse complement strand
CCGCGCAAATCGACCTGTCCCGTTACGCCAATGGCGTGTATTTCATCAAGGCCGTGGGCAACGGAAATGTAATGGGGGTAAGGAAAGTGGTGCGGCAATAGGATGTACATTATAGTTTAAGGGCAAATCATCCCTTGCCCTTTTTCACTACCAGTTGTGCATTCTCGAATTTCACCACTACAATATCGGTTCCTTTGTCAATGAGGCCGTGCTCGGAGGTGGCCTCCAGAATCTCGCCGTCAATGTTGATTTTGCCGGCAGGACGCATGAAGGTGGCTGCAACGCCTTCCTTGCCCACGTATTGCTGCATGCGCATGTCCTGGGCGGAGAAGCCGTGGCTGGTGTCCAGCTCCGTTTTCAGCGCCAGACTGCCGAACCGGGTGTCGGCCGTGATGAGTTTCTTGCCCAGCCACAACGACAGGAAGAACCCGGCGGTTGTGCTGATTACGACGATGAGCGCGCTGGTGCCTATCTGCGTGGCGGCGTCCAAACTGGGGTTGAAATTGAACTTGAAGCCCACATTGAAAACCATGGTCAGGATAAATGCGGCAAATATGAGGATGATACCGGAAATTCCCGCTACCCCGAAGCCGGGAATGACGAAGATCTCCAACATCAGCAACACTACTCCTGCCAAAAATATCAGTATCTCCCAGTGCTGGGCAAGTCCTTCCAAATAGTGAGGGGCAAAGAATAGCAGTGCACCAATCAGGGCGATGATGCTGGGTAGTCCTAATCCCGGTGACTGCAATTCGAAATAGAGACCGCCGACGATGCACATGATGAGGATGCCGCTGACAACCGGATTAACAAGGAAGTTGATGAACTTGTCTATCCAAGAAAGGTTTTGCTCCACAAGATTGTGCCGGCCTAGGCCGGCAGACTGGAGAACCTCTTCGCGACTTTCCGCTTTCCCTTCGCAGAATCCGTTTGCCATGGCCTCTTCTGTCGTGAAGGTTAGCACCTTGCCTTTCTCGCTAACCCCTTTCACTTCCACGTCGGGGTCCACCATGGCTTGGGCAATGTCGGGATTCCGATGGTTCTTCTCGGCAGTCGCCCGCATCAGCGAACGCATGTAAGATTGGTACTTGTCGGGAAGGACTTCGCCGTTTTGGTTGACCACAGAAGCGGCACCCATGGAGGCGCCGGAGGCCATGTAGATGCTGTCGCAGGCAATGGCGATCAGCGCGCCGGCGGAGGCTGCATTGTTGTTGATGAACACCATCGTGGGCATGGGCGCGTTCAGTAGGAGCGTCCTGATCTTGTCCGCCGCATCCAATTCACCACCGAATGTGTTCAACTCCAACAGGATATAGTCGGCTTTCATCTCCGTGGCATCCTTCACCGCTCGCTCTGTCAACCGCAACGCCGGCTTGGAAATGTTGTCGTCAATCGCATAATAATAAACCTTCTGCTGCGCAGAAACAGTCAAAATGGCCGACCAGCAGGCAAAAAACAATATAATATTTTGAAGTTTTTTTATCATCTCAATATCTATAAACTATTATCTATTATCTATTATCTATTATCTATTATCTATTATCTATTATCTATTAACTCTCAACTTTTCACGCCAACTCCACGATATAGTGAGCGGGAAGTTCCAGATTCTTGATGAAAGATTCGGGATCCACTTTTGAAGAGAAATTGAAGAAGTCGGCATGATAGACGTTGTTGTCTTCTACAATTCGAACTGCGAAAGGGGTCTTCCCCTTGTGTTTGTCGAGTTGCTCTTTGATGGAGATGGCCAGGGCGGCGTTTATGTCCCGGATGCTGAAAACAAGTCTTACCTCCTGGCACAATTTCTCATAAGCATCTTCCAGATACATAATCTGAATAGGTTTCACATCTGTTCTTATGGTTTCTATGCCTTCGCGGTTGCGCCAGCTTTTGATTTGAAGCTGGGCGCGGACAAAAAGTCGCTTGCCGGGTATGAACAGATGTCGGAACTTGGTGTATTCTTCGCCGAAAAGACGCCAGGTCCAAGAGTTGTCGTAATCTTCAATGGTGATGTTGCCGAAATCCTTGTTGTTGCGGGTGATGCCTGATGTGGCATCCGTGACGATGCACACAAAGGAAAAAGCCTTGCTGTTGCCAAAGACTTTCTTCATGTATTCCTCATCATTGAGCTGTGCCAGATTGCAGTTGCAATAGCTGTTCATGATGGGTTTGTACTCATCAAGCGGATGGGCGGAGATGTAGAATCCGGCGATTTCCTTTTCCCGTTTGAGCTGCTCATAGCTGCTCCAGGGCTCGCATTGCGGAATCTCGGGATTGCTCTCTTTTTTCATCGATTCATCCATGTCGAAAATGGAGAACTGGTTTTGGGCTCCGCTTTGGCTCTTGGTGGCGTATCCGATCAGTTTGTCGATGAAGTTGTGCCCGCTGCCATCCTCGATGAAGAATTGGGCGCGGTGCATATCTGTGAAACAGTCAAAAGCGCCGGTCATGGCCAGGGCTTCGATGCAGCGCTTGTTGCAGTTTCGCAGGTTGACGCGAGTTACGAAATCGAAGATGTCCTGGAATGGCCCGTGTGCGTCACGCTCTTCCACGATGCTGTCCACCGCGCTGGACCCCACGCCCTTCAGAGCGGCGAGGCCGAAGCGGATGTTGCCTTGGGAGTTGACGGTGAACGTGGCATCCGATTCGTTGATGTCCGGTCCGAGCACCTGTATCCCTTTGCGTTGCACATCCTCGATGAAGACACTGATGGTGTCAATGTCGGTGATGTTGTTGGTGAGGTTGGCGGCCATGAACTCGGCAGGGTAGTGGGCCTTGAGATAAGCGGTCTGATAAGCCACCCACGAGTAGCAGGTGGCATGGGATTTGTTGAATGCGTAGGAGGCGAACTTCTCCCAGTCGCCCCAAATCTTCTCCAGAACCTTGCTGTCGTGGCCATTGGCTTTGCCCTGTTCTATGAACTTAGGCTTGAGATGATCCAGTTTGTCTTTCTGCTTTTTACCCATCGCCTTACGGAGAGTGTCGGACTCGCCACGGGTGAAGTTTGCCAGCAGTCGCGACAGGAGCATCACTTGCTCCTGATAGACTGTGATGCCATAAGTGTCTTTCAGATAACGTTCCATGATGGGGATGTCGTACTGGATTTCCTCACGTCCCTGTTTCCGGTTGATGAATTGCGGAATGTAATCCATCGGTCCGGGACGATACAGCGCATTCATGGCGATAATGTCCTCGAACTTGCTTGGTTTGAGCTCTTTCAGATACTTCTGCATGCCAGGAGATTCAAACTGGAACGTGGCTACGGTGTCACCGTTGCAGAAGAGCTCGTAGGTGGCGGAATCATCGATGGGAATAGCGTCAATATCCACGTCAACACCTTTCGACTTCTTGATGTTGCGGAGTGATTCTTTGATGATGGAAAGTGTCTTCAGGCCAAGGAAGTCCATCTTGATAAGACCGACATCTTCAATGACGGAACCCTCGTACTCTGTGACCAGCACATCCTCTTTGGTGTTTTTGTCCTCTACGGTGGAAAGGGGCGCAAAGTTGGTGAGGTCGTCGGCGCCGATAATGATGCCGCAGGCGTGCACGCCGATTTGGCGTACGGTGCCTTCCAGTTGGGAGGCGTACTCCAGCACTTCTCGTACAATTTTCGGACCGTTCTCGTATGCGTCTTTCATCTCCGGCACCATGACGAGACAGTTTTTCAGATTCACCTTGGGGGCTTTGCCGGTTTTGGGATCTTCCGGGAATCTGTTGGGTATCATTTTGGCCAGGCGGTTCGACTCGTTGAGGTCCAAATCCTGGACGCGCGCCACATCTTTCACACTTGACTTGGCGGCCATGGTGCCGTAGGTGATGATGTGCGCGACACGCTCCTTGCCGTATTTCTTTGTGATCCAGTCTAGCACCTTGTATCGGCCTTCGTCATCAAAATCCACATCAATATCAGGGAGGGAGATTCGGTCGGGGTTCAGGAATCGCTCGAACAGCAAATCATATTTCAGTGGGTCAATATCGGTGATTTTCAGACAGTATGCTACCACGGAACCGGCGGCGGAGCCACGTCCCGGACCGACGGACACGCCCATGTCGCGGGCGGCGGCGATGAAGTCCTGCACGATGAGGAAGTAACCGGGGAAACCCATGTTGCGCATGACACCCAATTCGAAGTCGATACGCTCCTGCACCTCTTCTGGCAGCGGATCGCCATAGCGTTTGTGCGCACCAATCATGGTCAGTTCCCTCAAGTAGTCGGACTCCAGTTTGATGCGGTAGACCCTTTCCAGGCCACCCAGCTTTTCGATACGTCCTTTGCCACCCTCATCAGCCTCAAACTCGGCTCGAAGGTCCTCTTCGGTGAATCGCTGTTTGTAGGTTTCCACCGTGCCGAAACTCTCCGGGATGTCAAACACCGGCATGATGGGGTCGTGTTTCAGCTTGTAGGATTCCACCTTGTCCACAATTTCCTGAGTGTTGGCGAGAGCTTCTGGCACGTCGGCGAAGATGGCGGCCATCTCTTCGGGAGTCTTCAGCCATTCCTGCTTGGTGTAATGCAGGCGGACGGCATCGGAGAGTTTCTTGCCAGTGCTCAGGCAGATGAGACGGTCGTGTGCTTCGGCGTGTTCTTCCTCTACGAAGTGCACGTCGTTGGTGGCGATTACCTTGGTGTTTGTCTCTGCTGCAAGACGCATGATGCCCTCGTTGACCAGCTTTTGTTGCTCATATACGTTGCGGTCGCCGCCGGGTTTGTCGGTTTTGTGCCTTTGCAGCTCCAGATAATAGTCGTCGCCGAAAATGCTTTTGAACCAGAGCACAGCCTCTTTGGCTTTCTCGTAGTCGAGGTTGGCGAGGGCTCTTGGTACCTCGCCGGCAAGGCAGGCAGAGGAGACGATGATGCCCTCGTGGTATTTCTCCAGCAACTCCCGGTCGATGCGGGGACGCTGGTACATGCCCTCAATCCAGGCGTAGGAAACCATTTTGCAGAGGTTGTGGTAGCCGGTCTCGTTTTTGGCGAGCAGCACCAGGTGGTTTCCGCCGAAGTTCTCTTTGTTCTCCTTCACCAGGCGGCTGCCTGTGGGGTTGGACTGGGTCCTTTTGGCCACGTATGCCTCACAGCCGAAGATGGGTTTGAACAGCCGGCTTTTGGCGGCGGCCAGCTTTTCGCGGCAAGCGGCCAGTTCCTCTTCGGAAGTCATGCCCGCCAATTCTTTCTCCAAGCTTTTGATTTCATCTTTAACGGCCCCGTTCTTTTTCTCTACATAGTCAAAGAACTCCTTGATGCCGAACATGTTGCCGTGGTCGGTTATGGCGAGGGCATTCATTCCCGTGCGTAGGCATTTGTCCACCAGGCCGGATATGGTGGACATGCCGTCCAGAATAGAATACTCCGTATGAACGTGAAGATGTGTGAATTGAGGCATAATGGTTGGGTTTCAGGTTTGAGAAATTGTCTGTCGGCAAAAATAACAAATAATGGGTACTTGTGATGGCATCATCACAGAAAAAAATATCAACAGTTAAAGCGGTTGTATCAATGTTGGAAAATCGCAATTGTTGAAGAAGTGAAAAAACTTTTCCGACCCTGTTGGGTGATATCAAAAAAAATGTATTTTTGCACAACGATTATTCTCTTGGCTACGCGTGCCCGATAACGCAGAAGCAACTGTGTTAATCTTGATAATGGGCACGCCTCACCATGAGTCTTTTACTAACTGAAAACAAGATGAAAAACAAGATTCCCTCACGCAGAATTGCGGTCCTCATTGATGGAGGTTTTTTTATCAAAAGATTCAATGCTTTGTATAATAAGGATAAAAGCATGCCTGTGGATGCTTTTGCAAACACCATGTACACAATGGCGCATGCTCATGTGGGCAGCAGTAACTATTTGTATCGAATTTTTTACTATGATTGTTATCCTTTGAACAAGAAGTTTCACAATCCGATTTCAAAAAAAGTAATAGATTTTGCCAAATCAGGTGAATATGCCTTTAGAATGGGACTGTTTGATAACTTGAAAAGAAAACGGAAAGTGGCTTTGCGATTAGGATCGTTGAAAGACAATGGCCATTGGCAAATATATCCGTCAAAAGTGAAAGAACTATTGAATGGCTCCATAATAATAGGCGATTTGACTGAAAATGATGTGTTTCTGAATATTAGGCAGAAAAGTATTGACATGAAAATTGGGGTTGACATTGCCTCGTTGTCATTAAAGAAATTAGTGGACACCATTGTCCTTTTTTCAGGAGATTCGGATTTTGTTCCAGCTGCAAAGTTGGCACGTCGCGAGGGCATTGACTTCATATTGGATCCGATGAATGCAAATGTTGATCCACAACTGTTTGAACACATTGACGGTCTTAAATGTGTGATTCCACCAGGATTCAGTAAGAAGACAGACAAATGTTGATGTGTGATTTTTGAGTCTTTCTTTTACGATAAGTCGTTACAATGTTTTGTAACAGATTGTAGTTGAGTTAAATAATTGCTTTCAATAGGGCTGTTTCAGAAAAAAAGAAAAAATCTTATTTTGATAAGTTGCTCAATATCAAAAAAAATGTATTTTTGCAGCCCGAAAAAATAAGCGATAAAAATAATTAAAGATATAGAGAGATGAAACAAGAACTGATTCAGTACGTAGAGGACAATTTCATTCAGAAACAAGAATTTCCGAAATTTAAAGCAGGTGACACGATTACCGTATCCTATAGAATTGTAGAAGGTTCCAAGGAGCGTATCCAGCAGTTCCAGGGCGTCGTTTTGCAAATTAACGGCTCCGGAGCTACCAAAACCTTCACCGTGAGAAAAATGTCCAGCGGCATTGGCGTGGAGAGAATCTTCCCGTTCGCAACACCGATGATTGCCGGTCTTACCATCAACAAACGTGGTGTCGTTCGTCGCGCCCGTATCTATTACTTCCGTAATCTCACCGGTAAGAAGGCTCGTATCAAAGAACGCAGAGGCTAATCGTAACCTGGTCCCATATAAAAACTTCTCCCGAAAGGGGGAAGTTTTTTTTTGCAGATATTGAGGCATAAATTGCACGTTCGCTTTTTTTTGTATCTTTGCACCCTTAATAAAAAAATAGGTATATATTGTGGCGCTGAGAGATTCTTTTGAACGGTCAGGAAACGTGCTGTTTAGGTATCGGGGACAGGTCCCCGTGCTGCTTTGCCTGTTAGCTTTGCCCTTGTTGATAGGTTCCAACAGGATATTCTATTTGCAACTGTTTTTGGGCCAATGGCAGGGTCTCCGCATTATCACTATAGTGCTTGCACTGTTGGTGTCCCTTTGCGGTTTGGCTGTGCGCGCATACACGGTCAGTACGACTCCTAAAGGCACCTCCGGACGCAACACTTCCGGACAAGTTGCCAAAACACTGAACACCAAGGGCATCTATTCCATTGTCCGACATCCGCTCTATTTGGGTAACTATTTGATTTGGGCCGGGGTGCTCCTGTTCACGATGAATCTCTATGTCTTTCTGATTATATCGCTCTGCTATTGGCTCTACTACGAACGCATCATGTTTGCCGAAGAGGCCTACCTCAGAAGCCAGTTCGGGGATAAGTTCGAAGAATGGGCCAGCCGGGTGCCCGCTTTCATCCCCAAATTCCGTCTGTTCGAGCAAGGAGATCTGCGGTTTTCCTTCAAAACCTTCGTGCGGAGAGAGTACGCCACCATATTCTCCACCGTCTTCATGTACGTGCTTGCCGACTATCTGATGTTTGTCCTGATTGTGGTGGTGAATACTCCGTTCAGCATCCCCCTTGTCAAATGGCTTCGTCCCTCGTTCTACATACTGCTCGCTGCACTCATCATCACTCTTGCAATCAAATTGGTCAAGCACAAAACAACCTGGCTGAAGGCGGACAGTCAACGCGACTGAAATATCGTAAAGACGCGCGGCCAATTGTAAAGACGTACGGCCTACGTCTCTAACGGATAATAATGTAAAGACGCACGGCCGTGCGTCTCTAACAATAAAATAATATTAATATGAACATCACACACATTGAACATCTCGGTATCGCCGTGAAAAGCTTGGAAACCGCAATCCCGTACTATGAGAAAGTGCTGGGTCTGAAGTGCTACAACATCGAAGAGGTCGCTGACCAGAAAGTGAAGACCGCCTTTTTCAAGGTGGGACAGACCAAGATCGAGCTGTTGGAACCCACATCTCCCGACAGCACCATCGCCAAATTCATCGAGAATCGTGGCGAAGGCATCCATCACCTCGCATTTGCCGTGGATGATACGGCAGACGCACTGAACGAACTGGCAGAGAAGGAGGTCCGTTTGATAGACAAGGCTCCCCGCTGTGGCGCTGAAGGCCTTATGATCGGCTTTGCACACCCCAAATCCACATGCAGCGTTCTGACAGAGTTCTGCTGCAAGCCAAAGGAGTAAAATTCTGGAATCCAAATTATGAAAGACGACAACAAATCCTGGTTGGTATGTCTGAAATGGGGTGTGCTGCTCGGCGTGGCACTGTCCCTGTTCGAAGTGGTGAAGATGGTGGCCCGGAACGTGGAGTTTGAGGGCGCAAAGATGTTTGATATCGCCATCATTATCGTCTTCATTCTGATTCTGCATGCCGGCGTCAAAGAGTTCAAGGAGAAATATCCGCATCGCCTCTCATTTTCCAAAGCCTTTGCATGCTGTCTTGTCGTCTCTATTGTGGGCTCTGTCCTGTTCTTCGGCTACGACATGATCCACTACACAGTGATTGATAAGGCGGGATTGTCTAAAAAGTATGAGAGTGCACTCAAGAATTTCCGAATGGTCATAGACCGTGACACCATCAACTCGCAGGAGCTGAACCTCTATTTGGACACGGTTCGGATTATTATGACGGATCAGGAGCGTGCCGTGTGCCAGTCGGAGAACATTTCCGATTCCTTGCGCACCGACCTGCACCGTGGTAAGGAGATGGTTGGCAGATTCTATGAGGAGAAGATGATTGCACGTCGCGCTGCCGATACTGCTAAAAATTACCAGCTTGCCAATTTCGCTCCCTATTCCAGAAGAGTGCTGATGGAGACTTTGGAATTGTACGTGGCGCAAAACGAACGCGAACCCTCCACACCTTATGTGGAAATGGTGGTGCAACAGACCAGCTCGAAACTGATGGCTGTCAACCCGGCGGATATTCGCTTCGAACAGAACAAGTCACATGTGCCACACTATGACAATGCTCTGACCTATACTGCGGTCAGTGCTCTTATGGACCTGATGTACGGCATGTTCTTCGGCCTTTTTGTCGCCATGTTTCACTACCGGTCCAAAAACCCCATTGAGGAAAAAGTGGAGAGTTGAGAACGATATTTGGCCGTTAGCCATTAATCCTTTCCTCTTTTAAATTTTACAAACTTTACAAACTTTACAAACTTTACAAACCTTACGAACCTTACGAACCCTAATAACATGAACATCTCCGTAATAATCCCCCTTTACAATGAAGAAGAGTCCCTGCCTGAATTGGCCGCGTGGATAAAACGCGTGATGGACGAGCATCAATACACCTATGAAGTTCTTATGGTTGACGATGGCTCCACTGATAATTCCTGGAACGTTGTGTGCAATCTGCATCAGGAGAACGAGTGCGTCAAAGGCATCCGTTTCCGTCGAAACTATGGAAAATCGGCGGCGTTGAACACCGGTTTCGAAGCTTGTCAGGGCGATGTGGTTATCACGATGGATGCTGACTTGCAGGACAGCCCTGATGAGATCCCCGAACTTTACCGGATGATTGTTGAGGATGGTTACGACCTGGTTTCCGGATGGAAGAAGGTCCGGTATGACTCCAAAATTGCCAAAAACATTCCTTCCAAATTCTTCAACTGGACAACGCGGAGGATGTCTGGCATCAAGTTGCACGATTTCAACTGCGGCCTGAAAGCCTACCGCAAGGATGTGGTGAAATCCATAGAGGTGTACAGTGAGATGCACCGATATATCCCGGTGATTGCCAAATGGGCCGGTTTCAGCAAGATTGGCGAGAAGGTGGTGGTGCATCAGAAGCGCAAATACGGTGTTACCAAGTTCGGAATCGACCGTTTTGTGAACGGGTATCTGGATTTGCTGACAATTTCGTTCATGACCAGATTCGGCAAGAAACCGATGCACGCATTTGGCGTGTGGGGCTCACTGGCCTTCATAGTGGGTTTCGTGTGTGCCATCTGGTTGCTCATCGCAAAACTCGTGCACCAGGCCCATGGATTGCCCTATCGTCAGGTTATGGACCAACCCCTGTTCGGCATCGCTATGCTGGCCATGATTCTCGGATTCATGATGTTTCTTGCTGGATTTCTTGGAGAACTTATCGCACGTAATGGATCTGATAGAAACAAATACCTTATCTCAGACAAACTTGAATAGAACGATTACATTGCAAAAATGAGACCTTCTCGAATTTTTGATATACTGGATGTTATTTCAGAAAAATACGAAAAACCGGATTTCTTTGCCAAACGTGATGACTCTGGAAATGGTTGGATCACCTACAGCATACAGGACTATGTAGATTATGCGCACAATTTTGCCAGTGCCTTTTTGGAACTCGGTTTTCAGAAGGGTGACAAGATTGTGACTATAATGCGCAACCGTCCTGCCTGGAATTTCCTTGATATGGGTATTATGCTGGCCGGAATGGTCCATGTGCCCGTATATCCAACCCTTAATCCGGAAGAGTACCGGCACATCTTGAACCACTGCGACTGCAAGTGCATTGTGTTCGGCATTGAATCCATCTACAAAAGAGTGGAACCCGTGATTCCGGATATCCAGCAACATCCGGTAATGTATGGTGTGGACAAGGTGAATAATGTGCCTTCGCTCGAAGAACTGCTCGAGTTGGGGCGCCAGAACCGCGAGAAATGGAAACCGGTGATTGAGGAGAACAAGAAAACAATCTCTACGGATGATATCGCCACCATCATCTACACCTCCGGCACCACTGGAAAATCCAAGGGTGTGATGCTGTCGCACGGCAACATCTGCAACAATTTCCTGCCCATTGTGGAAGATCTCCAGCTTTTGGATTATCGCTGTAAGATGTTGAGTTTCTTGCCGTTGTGTCATGTTTATGAGCGCATTGTGAACTATCACTACCAGTACATGGGCGTGAGTCATTACTATGCTGGAAGTTTGGCCACCATTGCCAAGGACATGCATGACATGCACGCCGACGGCTTCTGTGCGGTGCCGCGCGTGTTTGAGATGATGTACGACAAACTCTACGCAGCAGGCAAATCCATGAAGGGATTAAAGAAGCATATCTACTTCTGGGCGTTCCGCTTTGCCACTCGATTCGACTATTATTGCAAACGTCCGCTCTATCTGATGAAATACAACCTGGCCGACAAACTGGTTTACAGCAAATGGCGCGATGCGTTGGGCGGTCATGAGATGACAGTGGTCTCCGGCGGTTCCAGCATCCCTGAAAAGGTGATTCGGCTGTTTGTCGCCGCCAAAATCCGCGTGTATGAGGGCTATGGTTTGACGGAAACATCCCCTGTGATTGCCGTGAACAATCCCAGAGGCAACAGCATTCAGATTGGCTGTGTGGGTGAGATTCTGCGCGGTGTGGAGTTCAAACTGGCTGAAGATGGCGAAATCCTGACCAAAGGCCCCTGCCTCATGAAGGGCTATTACAAAGACGAAGCATACACCAAGGAAGTGATTGACGAGGATGGCTGGTTCCATACCGGCGACATCGGCACGTTGGTGGATGGTCGCTACTTGAAAATCACCGACCGCAAGAAGGAAATCTTCAAACTCTCTTTGGGCAAATATGTTGCGCCACAAGTCGTGGAAAGCAAACTGCATGAATCGGAATATATCGATAATGTGATGGTTATCGGCGAGAATGAGAAGTTTGCCTCCGCCATTATCGTGCCCTCCTTTGAAAATGTTGAGCACTATTTTGGGAAACGCCACATTCCGGTGCCCACCTCGCGTGCGAACTTTATTGCTCATCCGGAGTTTGTGTCTTTGATGAACAGGGAAGTTGCCAAAGTGAACAAAACGCTGGCTGACCACGAGCAAATCAAACGCTTCCGTATTGTGCCAGACACCTGGAACATAGGCGAGGAGTTGTCGCAGACGATGAAACTGAAACGCAAGGTCATCTACCAGAAATACGACGACCTTTGCAGGGAAATATACAATTACGACAAAAAAGAGGAGTAGAGACGCATAATCATGCGTCCCAGGGAGCATGAAGTAAAAGGGATTAAACAGGTGATTTGGATTATGGGGAAAAGATTTTTTGTTTTATTGTTTTTTTCATTGGTTTGCACGTTTGCTGGCGCACAAAACCTGCGGGGCAGAGTGCTGGAAATCAATGAACAGGGTGACACCATAGCGGTGACGTCCGCTGCGGTCCAGTGGTTGCACACCTCCGTGGGCACGCATTCGGATGCCAACGGTGAGTTTTCTTTGCCCCGCGCCAAATCCGACTCGCTGCTAATCTCCTTCCCAACATATCAACCCGACACATTTCGTATAGACCGCACGCAGCAAGAGATTACTGTGTTCCTGTCGCACGCCCATTCCTTGGCGGAAGTGAGTGTGGTGGGGCGCGACGGCTCTTTCATCTCCACACAACCCATCTTGACAACCGTCATCACTCAACAGGGCTTGCGCCGCGCCGCCTGCTGCAATCTGGCAGAGAGTTTTGAAAGCAGCGTGGCTATCGATTCGGAATTCCCTGACGCGGTGAGCGGAGCCCGCCAGATCTCCATGCTTGGACTTGCGGGAGTCTATTCCCAGATCCTGCTGGAGAATGTTCCCTATATACGCCTGCTCGCCCACCAATTCGGTCTCGGCTTTGTGCCCGGCTCTTGGATGGAGTCTATCAGCCTGTCAAAAGGTACCTCTTCTGTGGTGAACGGCTTTGAGGCCATCACGGGGCAGATCAATGTGGATTACAAGAAACCGGAAACTAACCTGGAGCGTTTCTTTATGAACTTTTACGCCAATTCGATGGGCAAAGGCGAATTGGCTATGAATACGCGCGTTCCTGTGGGAAAAGGGGAGAATGCAAGTACCAATTTTCTGGTTTTTCTGGCCGATCAGTTTGCGAAGATGGACATGAATAAGGACGGCTTCATGGACGTGCCGCGCAGTCGTCAGGTCAATGTGATGAACCGCTGGGATTATAAATCTCCCAAGGTGGAAGGTCGCACAATGGTCGATTTTGTGTGGGACAACCGTTTTGGCGGGCAGATGGCTTTCAAACCCAACAGTCCGTATCTGCTGATAGACATGCCGTATGGGTTTACCGCCGACAACAAGCGGGTGGATGCCATCACCAAGAACGGTTTCTTGCTGAATGGCGAACATGAGAGCATCGGGACGATTGTTTCCTATACGGGACATTGGCTCAATTCACAATATGGACAGAACAAGGATTATCGGGGAAATCAGCAAAGCGTCTATGCGAATGTGTTGTATTCCAATAAATTCGGAAGTAACGAACGTCATAAACTGACGGCGGGGGGCAGTTTGCAGTTTGATTGCCTGAATGAGTATTACCATAGTGGATACCTTGTCAATACGTATGATTACGCCAGACCCCATCATCATGATCTGATTCCTGGCGTTTTCGCCGAATATGCTTACATCATTGACCCCAAACTGGTGCTGATGGCCGGTATGCGTCTCGACTACAATATGGTTCGCGACAAAACCCAGTCCAACAACTGGGAAAGCATCAATCAACTCTTCTGGACCCCTCGCGTGCATCTCAAATGGCAGGCGACCAAGGATTTGTCCGTGCGTGCTTCGGCGGGTAAAGGTTACCGCAATGCCCACTTCTTCACCGAGAATCAGTCGTTGCTGTTTTCTTCCCGCAGCATTTGCTTCGATGGTCATCCGAAGCCTGAGGAGGCCTGGAATGCCGGAGCCAGTATGGTGTACCAGTTCGATATGCCGGGAGGAAAGGCTTCTGTGGCGGTTGATTATTTCTACACGCATTTTCTGCAGCAGATGATTGTGGATCTGGATCAGAATGTCCACGAGATACATTATTATGCCCTCAACGGGGATTACAATGGTTACGGGAACCGGTCGCGTTCGCATTCGGCACAGTTCGAATTGACCTTGTGGCCGTTCAAACGCTTTGAGGTGTTGCTGGCCTACCGGTACAACGATGTGCGTTATATGCGTCAGGGAGAGATGCGGCAGAAGGATTTGATGAGCCCGCACAAGGCGCTCGTCAATCTCAACTACAGCACAAAGTACGATAAGTGGAAGTTCAATGTCACATTGCAGGTGAACGGTCCGCAGCCGCTGCCCGACATGTCTGCCAATCCCGCCAGTTCGCTTCCGGAACAAGCCCCCGCATATTGCATCCTCAATGCACAAATAACCAAGAAATTCCGCAGATGGGAAATCTATGCGGGTGCGGAGAATCTGCTCAACTACAAGCAGTCTGAGCCTATTGTGGATGCGCAGAACCCCTTCGGCGACAATTTCGACGCCACGGTGGTATATGCCCCGATTACGGGCATCATGGGGTATCTGGGTGTCCGTTGTATCTTGAAATAGAGAAATTTTCGGGTTTGTTGAAAAAAATGTATCTTTGCCCGCTTTAACTTATGGGCAGATTAGCAGTCTGTTGCAACGTTTTTTGAATCAAAAAATCAATAATCAATAAAACAGTAAAGATGAAAAAACTTATCCTGATGGCCTTGATGGCCGTAGTGACACTGGGTGCATACGCACAAATGCAAAGTGTTACCATCCAAACCAACGCTTCCCTCAAATGCCAGAAATGCATTGACCGTTTCAAAGATAACGTCCCTTTCTTCAAGGGTGTTAAAGATTACACGTATGATGCCAGCACGGCGAAAATCACAATCAATTACGATGCCAAAAAGACAAATCCTGATAATTTGCGCAAGGAAATCAGCAAAATGGGTTATGATGCTGATGCCGTGAAGGCCGACCCCGCAGCCCGCGAGAAGCTGCCCGCTTGTTGCAAGAATAGCGGAACCTGTGGCCATGCAGCCAATGCCGCCGCTCCGGAGCACAAATGCCAAGGCCATGCCGACGGCCAGCACAAATGCCAAGGCCATGCTGCTGGCGAACACAAATGCCAGCACGCTGAAGGTCAGCACAAGTGCCAAGGTGCAGCCAACGGCGAACACAAGTGCCAACACGCTGAAGGTCAGCACAAGTGCCAAGGTGCAGCCAACGGCGAACACAAATGCCAGCACGCGGAAGGTCAGCACAAGTGTCAAGGTGCAGCCAACGGTGAGCACAAATGCCAACACGCAGAAGGTCAGCACAAGTGCCAAGGCGCAGCCAACGGCGAACACAAATGCCAGGGCCACGCTAACACTGATAAAAAATAACTCCTTTTGCCTCTATGAGAAGGTATCTGACATTGCTGGTCTGTTTGTCTGTTGTGCTCGTTTCCGTGGCGCAAGATGATGCTCTCATCAATAAAACCGATGCTAAAGGACGTAAACAGGGCATATGGAAAAAGATGGAGAAGGGCAAAAAGGTTTATGAAGGGCAGTTCAAAGATGATGTTCCTGTCGGAACATTCAAATATTACCATGCTAACGGAAAGCTGAAAAGCACTACAGAGTTCGTTCAGGGTGTGCATAAAGTGAGAACGGTAATGTATCATGAAAATGAGCACAAGGCTTCAGAGGGCATGTTTATCGATCAGCTTAAGGATGGAGAGTGGAGGTATTATTCTGACAGTGACGTTCTTATAGCCATTGAAAACTATGCCATGGGCAAGCGTACTGGCGAATGGAAGGTGTTTTCCGCCGAAACCGGCATCCTGCTGGAGGTTCGGAATTATCGCGACGGGAAGCTGAACGGAACCTGTAAGACATACTATCTGGATGGGTCAGTGAGTTTGGAGCAGGATTATGTGGATGGCAAGATGAACGGCAAGTGCACCGCCTATTATCCCAAAAACGTAGTGTCTTCCACAGGCAACTATCTGAAAGGTCAGCGTGTGGGCAGTTGGGATTTTTATGACACCAAGGGAAAAATCCGCTCTACGGTGGAATACAAAGACCAGCGCGTGTTGAAGACTTACGTCTATTTGTACATGAAAGGGGAAGGTCAGAAACTCAATCAGGACCTTATTGCCTATTTCTTGAAAAAAGGCGAGAAAACTGCCGCTGTCCTTCGAAATGGAAAAAAGATCCTGTTTGACGAAACCCTCGATGATGTGGCTGCCTGGGCGGATTTCACAATCTTTACCAGAATCGCTCCCAGTGTGATTGCCGCCTCTGACGCCATAGTAGATTATGTGGAACTGAAAGAAGGGGGGAACGATGCCATCATCATTAAGCTGAAACCGGAACCGGATGAGGAAATATATTCCGAAGGTGTCGAAGCCAAGATGGTCAAAGCCCTCTTCAACCGGGAACTCCCGAAGGAATGATGAACGAATGCATTAGATAATAATCCCTTTCACCCACTTTTCCCCCTTTACCTTTATGACCATTCCAACATCCCAATATTTTCCCTTCTTGTCTGGAGAAGAAACGATGGAAAAACTTGCCCGGCGTATCCGGGTGACGATGTCTGATTATCTGCAAACCAGTAAGCTCCAGTCTCTGGTGCTCGGCATATCCGGAGGTATTGACAGTGCCCTTTGTGCCGCCTTGCTGAAACCGGTTTGCGAGAAGTTCAATATTCCGCTTATAGGTCGCTCCATTACCATCGAGACCAACAAGGAAGATGAAATTGCCCGCTCCATTGCCGTGGGCAAGGCTTTCTGCCACGATTTCCAGCATCTTGACTTGACGGAAACCTTCTTTGCCAACAAGAAGCTGTTGGTGGATTTCGATGACAGCCAGCTCTCGAAACTGCGCCAGGGCAATATGAAGGCCCGTATGCGTATGATGGTGCTCTACGATTTGGCCCAACTGCACCGCGGTATGGTTGTCTCTACTGACAACTATTCGGAATTCCTGACTGGTTTCTGGACTCTGCATGGTGACGTTGGGGACTTTGCACCTGTACAGCATCTATGGAAAACGGAAATATATGCACTTTCCAATTTTTTGTTGAAGGAGGAGACGGAGGAACAACGGGCAGCCCTGCAATCCTGTATTGACGCCACGCCTGTTGACGGTTTGGGTATCAGCAAGTGCGACTGCGAGCAGTTAGGCGTTCCCAACTATTTTGAAGCGGACAAGATTTTTGAGGCCTACTTCCAAGGCGATAGTTCCCTGCGTGATCATACGTTGATCAAGCGCTATTATGCATCGGAGTACAAGCGTCATAATCCTGGCTGCATATTGCGTGAGGACCTCGTTAATTTGTAATTGTTTGTCTGATTTCAGGTAATCCATGTCACAAACGCTTTTAGTAGATGCTGGTGCAACCAAGACGGCTTTCAATGTAATAAGCGACGGGGTGGTTCAGTTTGAGTATTTCGGGGCCGGCATCAATCCCAACTACACTTCAGAGGATGAGATTTCCCGTATCATAGGGGAGTTTGTGCGCCAGAGCGGCCAGGCAGACCGAATGCGCGAAGTTTGCTACTATGGTGCAGGTTGTGCCAGTTTGGAGAATGCGGGTCGCATGGGCAGTACCATCCGGAAATTTTTCCCCAATGCCCGTGTCCAGGTCTATTCCGACCTGATGGCTGTGTGCCATGCGCTGAGCCGAAATCGTCGCTCGGTGGTCGGCATCCTGGGCACCGGAGCGGCTACGTGCTTGTTTGATGGCAATACCATTGAAAACAGGGCCCCTTCACTCGGCTATATGCTTGGCGATGAAGGCAGCGGCACCAATTTGGGCAAGCGTCTGCTTACCGCCTATTTGCGTGAACAGATGCCCTCATCCTTGGCGAAACAGTTGGAACAGGAGCACCAACTCTCTTTGGGAGAAGCTATCCATCGGGTGTATCGGGAACCGTCTCCCAACACATTCATGGCCTCCTTCGCCCCCTTTGTGCAGCAAAACCTCGATAATGCATTTGTACACGATCTTGCCCTGAATGCTTTTCGAGACTTCTTTTCCATACAGAAATCCTATTATGAGGAAGGGGAAATGTTGCCGTGGAATCTTTCCGGTTCCGTCGCTTTTCATTTTCAGGAAGTTTTGCGACAAGCTGCGGAAATTGAGCACTGCCGGATAGGAGAAATTATCCAGGCTCCCATGCCTTTGTTGGTTACACAATAATATGTATATTTGCAGCCCGTCATAATCATACAAAATGAAAGAGATAACCGCAACCCAGCAACAACTCCCCGAAGTGGCCAAGGCCATCCTGGAAACCTATCCGAACGAACGCGTCTTCGGCTTCTATGGAGAGATGGGAACCGGCAAAACTACCCTGATCAAGGAGATATGCCGTCAGCTTGGTGTGCAAGACATCACCTCTTCACCTACTTTCGCCATCATCAATGAATATTGGACGGATAATGGGAGCCCCCTCTATCATTTCGACTTCTACCGCATTGACGAGCCGGCCGATGCAACACGTATAGGTTTTGAAGATTACCTGTATAGCGGCAGCTACTGTTTTATTGAGTGGACCGAGAAAGTGGAGGAGATTCTGCAAGATGACTTTATTCCCATCCGCATACAACGCGTGGATGACTATACTAGAACTTTTTACTTTTAGAACCATGAGTACAACAGGATTAATTTTGGAAGATGCTTTTCCGGATGTACAAGTTGAACCGGATACGATAGAGATGCCTATTCTTGAAAGCAGTATCGCCTTGCTGAAAGACGAGCAGCCGATTGGGAGTTTTGTGATGATAACCCCTGAAGCAGTGCACACGCTAGTGGAACGCAACGTGCATGTCTTTATGCAGCATGGCTTCGCTGATCATACGCAATATACGGATATGGACTATGCCAACGCCGGAGTGGAATTTGTGGACGACTTCTTCATGCTCTCGCGTATGTCCAGAACGCTGGTGAAGTTTACGCCGTTTACAGATGAGCAGATAGCTTTGATGAAGAATGAACAGGTTATTTTCTCTACGCAGTTCCCTTCCCAAATCTCAGCTGAACAGATACAGAAACTGAATGAACGGAAAGTGATAGCACTTGCCATGAACCTCATAAAGGAGGAGCGTGGCATGTATATGACTGATAAAATATTGTCGGAAACTTGGTCGGCAGCTGGCGTGAATATTGCACTATCAGCATTTCTGCTTCCTCTCTTTGAGGAACTTGCCGAGGAGCCAAGAATCAAATTCCTGTTGCAGCGCAACCCATTACTGATGCAAAGCGCCTATTGCTACAACGGCTTTCTGTGCAACAAGGAAATTGCAGAGTTGCTCAAATTACCATGGAAAGACATTACATCCCTCTGCTGGGAGGTGAATTAAATGGACTATGACCTGCCATGTAAGTCTCAAGTCTCTAGTCTTCTAATTGCAGTTTAACATCATTAAGTACGTTCATATAGTTGATGAACGCTTGATAGGGGGAAGAATAGACCTCAAAGTTGCGTTTTACAAAACGGTGTCCGAACCATTTGGAACTCATGAAGTTGAAATGATCGGCGCCTTGCAGGCGAAGCCAGCAGAGTTTGGCTTCCTGATTGGTGGAGTTTTTATACAGATCCTGTAGCTTGAACAGTTGGCTGAAAGCTTCTTGTTGCAGCTCGTTGCCAATCCATTCGTGGGTGTCCTTTTCTTCTCCGGAGCACGAAATGGGCCATGGCGCGTGCATGGTGGAGGTGGGCAGATCCATCTTCAACACCTCCATCGGAGTGATGAAACAGTAGTCCTGGGTGACGGCCAGTTGGGCTACGAGTGCGCGGAAGAAATCAAAAATACCGGTGTCCTCAGTGTAGTGTTCACCAATGGTCTCATAGTCCCAGAACAGGTTGATGAGTGGGGCTTCTGCGCCAGAGTTGCTGTTATTCAGGAAGTGGATGAACTTATCTGCCGTCAGCGGGTACTGGTCCCAGCTGTGGTCGTTAAACCGTAGGGTGATGTCGTCGCACAGACGGTACGAGCGCAGGAGCAGGCGCACGTCTGTTTGGTAAGGGTTGCAATACAGATAGAACGGGCTCTTCCATCCCAATATGTGGCGTGCTCCTTCGGTGAGGACTACGCGGTAACCGGCGTCGCCCAGCCACTCGCCTATTTCGTCGGAATAGATGACTTCGGTGTTGCAGAATGACACGGGCCTTACGCCGAATGTCTCCTCCAACAACATCTCCTGCAGCCGCACTTGTTCCATGAAAGCCTCTTTACCATATAAGGAGGCAATGCTGTGCGTGTAGGTGTTCCCGGTAATCTCCACACAGCCAGTGGCCACCAACTCCTTGAAGCTCTCTATCACTTCAGGACAGTAGTTCTTGAACAGCATGATGGAACTGCCGGAAATGCTGAAACTGAGCTTGAATTTGCCAGGAAACTGCCGAATGAGATCTAACATCATTTTGTTGGCCGGTAAATAGCAGCGCTCGGCCAAACGGCGGGTTAGATATTGATTCTGGTAATCATCAAAATAATCGTGATTCTGATTGATGTCAAAGAATCTGTAAGTCCTTAATCTATAGGGCTGGCTGATTTGGAAGTGGAAGCATATCCTATTCATAATGCAAAGTTTTTTCGTATATGACTTTCAGTTTTTTTGCTACGTTTTCCCATTTTAGGTTGTTCACCTCTTCGGCGCCTTTTACGCTGAACAGATGCGAAAGGGCAGGGTAGTGAAGCAGTCCGTAAATGGCGTCGGCGGTGGCGTTGATGTCCCAGAAATCCACCTTGATGGCGTGTTGGAGCACCTCGGCCACGCCTGATTGTTTGGAAATGACTACCGGTACCTGTGCGCGCATGGCCTCCAGTGGAGAAATGCCGAAAGGCTCCGAGATGGAAGGCATGACGTACACGTCACTCATTCCGAACATCTTGTCAATGTCATCACCACGCAAGAAGCCGGTAAAATGAAAACGGTCGGAGATGCCAAGCTCTGCCACTCGGGTGATGATGTGCTGCATCATGTCGCCCTCGCCCGCCAGCACAAATCGTACGTTGGGGTCTTTCTCCAATACGAGCTTGGCGGTTTCCACAAAGTAGTCAGGACCCTTTTGGAAGGTCACGCGTCCCAGGAAGGTGACGATCTTCTCTTTGACAAACTTTTGCCGGGTTATCTTTTTGTCGCTGGGCACCACGGCGTTGTGCAGGGTATATACCTTGTTGGCGTCTATGCCGTATTTTTCGATGACAATGTTGCGGGTGAGGTCGCTGACCGCGCACACGGCATCTGCGGCAGACATGCCCTCCCGTTCCATGTTATAGACCAACTCATTGCGGTTTTTCTCGCCGGATCGGTCATATTCGGTTGCGTGAATATGAACCACCAGCGGTTTGCCGCTCACCCTTTTTGCCGCAATTCCGGCACGGTAGGTGAGCCAGTCGTGCGCATGTATGATGTCGAACTCCTCGTTGCGTGCAATCTCTGAGGCGATTTCGGCATAGCGGTTCACCTCTTCCATCAGATTGTCACCGTATCCGCCGTTGAAGATGTATTTGCGACGCACGGTATCATCGCTCTCTGAGATAATGCCGCTGTCAATCTGGTTGACCACATTGTAGTAGTCGTCAAGCCCGACATAGGGCACCAGCTGGGAGTTGACCTGTATGAAGGAAGTCTCATCTTGGCGGTTGAAGAACTCCGCGTTGCGCGGGTCCACCTCCACATCGCTGGCGTTTACAATTCTGGTGTGGGTCTGATCCTCATCGCCAGATGCTTTGGGCATGACAAAAGTTACTTCAACGCCATTGAGCGCCAGCCCTTTGGTGAGACCGTAGCAGGCTGTGCCCAAACCTCCTGAAATATGTGGTGGGAACTCCCACCCGAACATGAGTACCTTCATGGTGTTATTAGATTATAAGGTTATAAAGTTAGTATCTTTCAATGCGCCATTTCATATACAGTAGAGCGGCCACGCTCCAGGCTTGGGAGATGCAGCCGTTAGGTTTGTGCGGAGGATCGCCGTCTGCAATCTCTGCAATGGTGGAGATGCCATAGTTGCTCATACAGTTGTCGAACTTGTAGAGAATCCTCTGCAGTACGGGGATGGCCGATTTCTGGTATACGGCCAGCAAGCCGTCGGTGAAGGGGAATAACAGCCATACCCAGCAGGTGCCCTGATGATATGCCGTGTCACGCTCTGCCTGGTTGCCGAAATAGTGCCCCTTGTACTCGGGATCGTTGGGTGACAGGGAACGGATGCCCTTCTCGGTGAGCAACTCTTCGCAGGTGCGCTTCAGAATGAGCTGGCGGATCTTCTCGCTGATAGGCGAGTAGGGCAGCGAAGTGGCAATCATCATGTTGGGGCGAATCTGGAAGTTCTTGTAATTGCCGTCCACGTAGTCGGCCAGATAGCCCATCTCCTTCGACCAGAAGGTCTCCTTGAATACGGTTGGGAAATCTTGCACCATGGGCTCCCATTCGTAAATGAAGTCGCTGTCTTTGCCATGACGGGCCATCTCCAGAGCGAACTTCACGGCGTTGTACCAGAGGGCATTGATTTCAACCTGGCACCCGGTGCGCGGGGTGACGGGTACGCCATTGACCACTGCATCCATCCAGGTGAGGGCGAGCCCCGGCCCACCGGCATAGATAAGCCCATTGTCCAGCATCCGGATGTTGTTCAGGGTGCCATGACGATACGCGGAGAGTATCTTCTTCATGGTGTCGCCATACTCTTTCCAGATCTTGCGCTCTGTGTGGGTGGCTTCGGCGTAAAGCTGCAGCGCACGGAAAAACCATAAGGGTGCGTCCACGGAGTTGTAGGCTGCATTGGCCCCGGAACCGATGTTTGGGAAAAGCCCGTTGCTGAGATCCCCAATCATGTCGTCGATGATCTCTTTGCACAACTCATTCTTGCCAAAGGCCAGCGTGAGTCCCGGCAATGCGATGAACGTGTCGCGACCCCAGCGCCCGAACCATGGATAGCCCGCTATGATCTCTGTCTTGCCGTTACGTTGCACGATGAACTGGTCAGCGGCGTTTTGCAGACAGTTGAAGAAGGAGGAACGGGAAGTGTGGCGGCTGACATCCTCTTTGTATAACTTTGCAATGTCTTCCGTCTTTATGGGCTCTGTGCCTATTGTGATGTATAACTCTTTGTCTTTCACATCGGCAGTCATGAATCCGGGCGAAAAGAGATCTTCCAAACCGTCATATCCGCGATTCAGCTCTTCAGAATACTCGATGTCGTGGAACCAGTTGGGCTGGTGCTGGTAGTCAATAGGCGAAGAACACTGCAGATAGACGGGTGTATAATTGTCATATAGACAGAAACCCACACCGTTTTCTACAGTTTGGAACTGCGTGTTGACTTGGCCATTGGCATGTGTGAGACTATGGATGCTTCTGAACGCCAGCAAGGGCTGGAATTGGAAAGATGCAGACTCGAAATTGTCCAGCATCGTGTATTTGATGATCAAGCGGTCTGCGTCTTTCAGAAAGAGAATCTCTTTGGTGAAGTTGAATTTGCCCACGCGAAACAGGTATGTGGGAATTCCGTCCGCAGTGAAATGCTGCAGATATTTGTTGCCCTTGGGGTTGATGACACCGCCTTTGTACTGGTTCAGACTGAGGTGGAAATCCATGTTGTTGACAATGATGGTTTCATTCAGGTTGGAAACCAGAACGTGTCGTTCCTGGTTGATGCGGTCTTGTGGAGCGATGAAGAGTCCGTGGTACTTCCGGGTGTTCAGTCCGGCCAATGTCGTGGTGGCAAATGCACCTGTCTTGCTGCACCGAAGTATCTCTTTGGTTTTGGAGAAGTTGAGATTGACGAGTTGCTCCTTGTCAAATTCTATATAGCTCATATCTTTTTATGTTTTACAGTTGTTATTCCTGTATGGATTTCAATATTGTGACGGCTGCGGCACGTGCGTCCTGTATGGTGTCGTTTATGCTCATCGGACGTTTGCAGGCGCCAGCGACGAACAGACCTCCTTGGCTGGTCAGGTTGTCGGAAAGATGTTCCGACTGGCTTTGGGCAAATCCGTATGGTCCGTCGATGCCGGCAGCTTTGGACAGCTGTTTGGTGCCATCAGAGGCGCACATTCCCACCATAAGCACCAAAAGGTCCGTGTTGAGGTTCATAGGCACGCCCATCAAGGTGTCTTCCGCCTTGATCTGGATGCGGTTGTCGTATGTGGAAGCCGCTTCTGAGATGCGTCCACGCACAAAGTTAATGCCATATTTCTCTTGCGACAGGCGGTACATCTCCTCAAATCCCTGCCCCCACATGCGGAGGTCCATGTAAAACACATAGACATCAGTGGAGGGTGACAACTTCTTTACCTCAATGGCTTGCTTCACGGCGGTGACGCAGCATATTTTGGAACAGTAGTGGTTGCCGGATTTTTCGTCACGAGAGCCCACACACTGTAAGAAGGTGACCTGCTTCGGCTGGTCTCCATTCACGTTGATGATGCGCTCCTCCCTGATCATCTTCTCCAGTTCCAGTGAGGTCATGACTCCGCGATAGATACCGTAACCCAGTTCCTCTTTATGGTGCGCATCGAACACGTTGTAGCCTGTGGCCAGCAGCACGAAACGGAAATCGTGGGTGTTGCCTTTGCTATCGGTCAGGCGCCATCCGTCGGCTGTTTTATCCAATCCCGTGACGGCAGTCCCCAACCGCAACTCTATGTTGGAAGATTCTAATTTGCTGTCCAATTCAGTGGCCAGGTCCTCGGCGGCGGAGAAGTCGGGGAACAGAAGTGCTTTGTCGTGAATATTAGCCATTGTGTACTCCTCTTTCTCAAAGAGGGTGACATGAGTATGTTGGGCTAATATGGAGGCAGCTTCAATGCCGGCGGGCCCGGCTCCGATAATTGCAATATTGGTCATTGTTTTAGTTTCTAGGGTTTATGAAGTTTGTGAAGTTGGAAAGAGTAAGGTTTGAGAGTTGTTATGCAGAACGTAGGTCTTTCTGGTTTGGTGGGCCAACAGTATTTCTTTACACCTTAAGCACATTGGGTTTGTCGGGACTGGGAAGTAGTTTCCCGGAGACACCCTTGTATTTGGAGGTGGGGTCGTATTGTATGCCGATTTTATTGAGGAGGCTTTCGCATTGGACTTGGTGCATTTGGAGACCGAGAACCCAAGGGTCGTAGCCAAGCAGCAGACCGGTAAGTTCTTCGTAGGAGAGCACCGGGATGCCGTAGCCCTCTTTGTCATAGGTTTTGTGTTCGAGTTCGGCGATGGTGTATTGCCATTTGTCAAGAAACATGGTGCATCCAGGACAGTTGGCCACGATAAAGTCAGGTTCATAGGGCTCCATGGACTCAAATTTTTTCTTGGAATTGGCCACGGAGTAGCCGCGGTTTTCCTGGATGAGGTACTGGCGGAAGCCGAAGCCGCAGCAGTGGCGCCGTTCGGGATAGTCCACCACTTCGCCGCCCCAGGCCTCGATCATGCCGGCGAGCACATAGGGGAACTCCGCGTTGCCGATGCCGTGCTTGGGGAAAATCTTGGCATAATGGCAGCCGATATGTTCCACACCGCGTAGAGGCTTGCCTGTAAAACGGTTCACCAGCTGGTATTTCATCTTTTCCTTCAACTCGAAACGGAACTTGTAGATGATATCGGAGGGGTGCACGACGTTTTTGGGTATGTTAAACTCCCGGCCGGTCGCCTTGCGCAGGTATTCGCGAGCCTGTTCCAGTAAAGCGGGATTCTCATGCCATTTCTCCATGATCTCGGTGATCACGCCGAAGGAGGTGACGCAAGAGGGCACGTAATTCTCGTATCCCCTTTCGGTCATAAGGGAAAAGAGGCGGGCCACGATGGTCATGGTGGTTTCAAAAGGCACCACATCGGAATGGTAGCCGATGCCAGTGCAGGTATGTTGGTGGGATGAGTCGTAAATGTCTTTGCCTAAGTCGTTTCGCAGTATGTTCAGGAACGCGGCTTCCGAGCCGGGGAAGAAGGTCTGCCGGATGCAGCTCCGCTCGAAGAAGAAGTGGTCGTCAGCGATTGCCTTCTGATACTCGTTCCAATAGCGTTTTTCCATTGTCTGATATACGTAGGTTATAAATTTTAACCCGCAAAGATAAAAAAAATATTAATCATACTACGTCAATCATACATGACACCCCCATTTTTTTCACCCTTCACCCTTCACCGTATATATGGTGGAAATCTATTTTTTAGTATTTTTGCACCCCATTCTATGGCTATGAACTAAGACGTATTCTCTCGATAACTTCACGAACTTTTGAGCAGGCGCAGCACACTGTTTCTCTGCAACTATGCAAACTGAAAAAACTTAACCAACCCATATTATGATTAATCCCAAACTTATCAATCCGAAAAGCATCGTGGTATGCGGTGCATCAAGTGACATTCACAAACCGGGCGGCAAGGCCCTGAAAAACCTGCTGGAGAGTGCCTTCAAGGGCGAAATTTATGCTGTGAACCCCAAAGAGACTGAGGTGCAGGGCATCAAGTGTTACCAGCAAGTGGAGGAGTTGCCGCAGGTAGATTGCGCCATTCTCTGCATCGCGGCCAAGTTCTGCGCCCACACGGTGGACGTGCTGACGCAGCAGAAGGGCACTCAAGGCTTCATCATCATCAGTGCGGGATTCTCTGAGGAGAATGCCGAGGGCGCTGCCATTGAGAAGCACATCGTGGATGCCATCAACGCCGTGGGCGGCTCGCTCATCGGCCCCAATTGCACGGGATTCCTCAATACCAATTACAGCGGCTGCTTCGACACGCCAATCCCGAAACTCGACCCCAAAGGTGTTGATTTCATCACCGGTTCCGGTGCAACAGCTGTGTTCATCAAGGAATACGGTATGAGCAACGGTCTGAAGTTCAACAGCGTGTGGGCTGTGGGTAACAGTGCACAACTCGGTATCGAAGATGTGCTCGAACATTTGGACGAGACCTTCGATCCTGAAAAATCCTCACACGTCATCATGCTCTACATGGAGAAAATCGGCGATCCGCAGCGATTGCTGAAACATAGCCGCAACCTCATCAACAAGGGTTGCAAGATTGCGGCCATCAAGTCGGGAGGCTCGGCTGCCGGCTCGCGTGCGGCTTCGTCGCACACCGGTGCCCTGGCAACTAACGATGCCGCTGTCGATGCTCTTTTCCAAAAAGCCGGCATTGTGCGCTGTCACAACCGCCAGGAACTCACCACCGTCTGTGCCGTCTTCATGCACCCGGAACTGAAAGGGAAGCGTTGTGCCGTGATAACCCACGCTGGCGGTCCCGCCGTGATGCTGACCGACGTGCTCTCGAACGGCGGCATGGAAGTGCCCCCGCTTAAGGACCACCCCGCCAGCCCCGCTTTGCTGGCGAAACTCTTCGGCGGCTCCTCTGTGGGTAACCCCATCGACTTCCTCGCCACCGGTACTGCCGAACAACTCGGCTATATCATCGACACGGTCGAGAACGACTACACGGATATCGACTTCTCCGTGGTTATCTTCGGCTCGCCGGGCCTTTTCTCCAACAAAGAGGTTTATGACCTGCTCGACGAGAAGATGAAGACTTGCAAGAAACCCATCTTCCCTGTGTTGCCGTCCATTATCAACGTGAAGCAGGAGATTGAGGACTTTATCGCCAAGGGCCGAATCAACTTCCCTGAAGAATGTGTGTTGGGCAATGCCCTCGTCAAAGTGTGGAATACCCCGAAACCCCAACCCGAGCATGTGGAGTTGCCGCAGGTTGACGTGGCCCGCATCCGCAAGACCATCGACAAGTGCGAGAGCGGATATCTGGAGATTGCCGACTACAACGAGCTTCTGGACGCTGCCGGCATTTCCCGCAAGAAGTCCGTGGAAGTTTCCAAAAAAGAGGATGCTCTGGCTTTCGCCAAGGAAGTCGGATGCTCCAAAGACGTGCCATTGGTGATGAAGGTCGTGGGCCCGTTGCACAAGTCCGATGTGGGGGGTGTGACGCTGGGTGTCAAGGATTTGGATACCGTTGCCAAGGAGTTCGACCGCCTCATCGTAATCCCCGAAACTTACGCAGTGGAGATGTACCCGATGCTGGATGGCACGGATGTCTATATCGGCGCTATCCGCGATGACAAGTTCGGTCACCAGATTTTCTTCGGTCTGGGCGGTATCTTCATCGAAGTGCTCAAGGACGTGCAGTCTGCACTGGCACCCATCACGGCTGAGGAGGCCAAGCAGATGCTCACGAAATTGCGTGGTTACAAAATTCTGCAAGGTGTGCGCGGCCAGGAACCCGTCAACATCGACCTCTATGCTGACCAAGTGGCTCGCGTGAGCGCATTGGTGCAGGCCGCTCCCGAAATCGTGGAGATGGACCTCAACCCGCTGCTCGGCAACCCGCGTTATGTGACCGCCGTTGATGCCCGTATCCGGATCCAGAAATAACGTTTATTGTTAAGGTTACAAAAAAATGTAGAGACGCAAAATTTTGCGTCTCTACATTTTTTTATCAAACAAGGTTGTTAGGTCGTTGCGACCTGTTTCCAAATTCCTGCCAAGTTCTAGAATTTTACTATTTTGACTGTCTCGATGCCGTCTCGGGAGACTATCCGAAGCATATAAGTTCCGGCATGATAACCGGATAAATCAATGAAGAACTCTTTTTCTCCCACGCTTTTGCGGGAAAGCATTTTTCCGAACATGTCAAAAACCTGAACCTCTAAAACGATCTGTGATTCAGCGCACACATACACGCCGTCATGCGTGGGGTTCGGGAAAGTCTTGACTGTTTTTCTGCTGTGCACTCCGACAGCGGCAGGCAATTCCGGCCCCCGGATGCCTATGATGATGGCATGATTGTTGTTGAATCCGTATGAACTGCAGTTGGTCAGGGCGTAGAAACCGTTTTGCTGCCCACTCCATCCCCAGTTGAAATGGAAAAAGTCATCGTCTCGGTAACCATCGCAAACCCAAACATGTCCGCCGTAGTTTCCGCTTCCCCCGTACATAAAGGGTGCACCTTCGTCAAGTTCGCCTTTCAAGTAGTTGAGCCAGACATTGGAAGAAAGCCCCCCGCGTTCAATGTAATGTATGGTGGAGGGATAACAGAAATAGGTTGAGAGGGCGGATACAATGCGGTTGGAGTTGACCACACTTGCAGATGGACCGTAATTCATGTTGACAGCGACGCCGCAGTGGTACAGCAAAGTAGCAACGGCATCAACACAACTGCTAGGATGATAAGTGGTTGTAAGTTGGTTGGGCATATTCTCGTAATGGTAGGTTGTCGCGCCAAAATTGGCCGAAAGGGTGCCATAACTGCTGTTATAGGAATGGCTTCCTGTGCCTGAGGATGGGAATTGCCAGTAGCGCATCACTTGTCCCATGACAAGTGCACCACACCCTACAGCAGCGTGGCCGCCATAAGCTGGGTTGCCGGTCGCGTCGGCAGGACAGAGATTGTTGTAGTATTTGGTCTGGTCCCATTTGTTGTTGCCCAGCAACGGGCCAACGACCACGTCACCGTCTTTTTGTTCGAGGATGTCCCCAGAAAGCAATGTCTCCCACTTTTTCAGGGTGACTTCATTGTCATATTGTTGGTTTTCAATTGTATATTGCATCTCTTCTGTGTATCCTTCCAAGAAGAATCGTATATGGGCGGGAATGTTTTCGGTGACAAAAGCCCCTTCGTCGGAAAAGGCCAGAATAGGTTGTATCCTGTCATCGCCTGCAACAATGACAAAGCCATCAGGCTCGAAGTTGACGACATAGAAACTGGGTGCGGAACCGTTTTCGCCACTCAGCGTTGTGGAGGTGTATGCAACCACAGGGTTTAGTGATTTTGGGATGTAGTTGAATTTCAGGGCAAAAAAATGGCTTGCAACCGTGCAAGCGGTGGTTGAGTCCACCGATTTGGCGGACACGGTGCCCGATAACACCGTCGCCATGATAAACAGAATGGAAAATTTCAGTTTCATATTTCAATGCTTTTTACACAAAAACAGGATTGATTCATATTTACACCAATGTCATATTTCGAAACGAACCGATAAAACGTGTGATACCATCTTGGATCCTTCTCACTGTTTTTTGGGAAGGCTTCCGGTATCCTGTAACATAGTGGCTCAGTTGTTTGCAATTGATACCAGTAGCTTTTGACAAACCGGCAAGCGTGAAGGGTGAATATTTGAGAAAGGATATAGTGTCGAAAACATATTCGAAATCCAAATCGTCGAAATCAAAAATTTCTCCGCTGTTTGCATATAGTTTTTTCATTTCATCCTTGCTCTTCTGCAAATCTGCCTTAGCTTCGTCAAGGGTCTTGCCCTGTCCGAGCAGCATGAATCCTAAGGAATCATCATCGGTGTAAATGTCAAAGTCCAGATTCTTTCCTGTTTCTATAATGGTTTTAACTTTCATAATAATTACATTTTTTGATTTAAAATTTCACACCTGCCTGTTTGCATATTTTTTCCAATGTTCCTCTCTTTACCTCTTCTGATTTATGATGTCCCGTCTGAAATTTGTTGCCTGTAATGGGACTGTACCAAATGGGATGGCTGTTTTCTGCTATGGGATAACACCCTGCCTTCCTCAATTTCCTTTCTAATTCAGAATATTTCATAAAATAAAATGTTTTCAACGCAGCAAAGATAGAAAAAACACTAACACAATAACATCTTCCGTAAAAAAAATTTCTTGCCCCTTTATGCAATTTTAACGTCATACTATACGTTACTTAAATTGTTTTTTTTTAATCGAATATTATGAAGAAATTTACCATTATTTCCATGCTAATCACCATGATAAGCCTTTTATCAGCCCAGAATAGTTACATTGTCACGGGCACCATGGTGGATTCGCTGAACAAAGAGAAGGTTATGTTTGCTACTGTGCTGTTGATGACACCGGACTCAATAGCCCGGATGGTGGGCAAGTCGCTGACTGACGCACAGGGCACTTTCCGAATTGCGGATGTCCCCGCCGGCGAGTACCAGTTGGTGTCCACGCTCATCGGTTATGAGCGCATCAGTATTCCAGTAACATTGGGCGGTGACAAGCGCACCGTTGATCTTGGCAGCATCCCCATGCGCAAGACCAGCACCGACTTGGAGGAGGTGAAGATTGTGGGCGAGAAACCGGTCTACATGGTGGATGGCGAGAAAACGCTGTACAATGTCTCCGAAGATCCCACGGTGCAGTCGGGCACGGCGGCGGATGCCTTGCAGAACGCGCCCGGCGTGGAGGTGGATGTGGAGGGCAATGTCACCCTGCGTGGTGTCTCCTCCGTGGAGATCTGGATCAACAACAAGCCCTCCAACATGAATGCCGAGGCGCTGAAGGACTTCATCCAGCAGCTGCCGGCGGGCAGTATCGAGAAAATCGAAGTCATCACCAATCCCTCCGCACGCTACAGCGCGCAGGGCAACGGCGGCATCATCAACATCATCACGACATCCAAAATCAAGAAGAACAGTTTCCTCAGCTTCGGCTTGCGCGGTTCCTCCACGCCCGACATCACGCCTTACATCTCTTATGTCTATGCCAACGAGAAATTCTCCATCAGCACTTATCTCAACTACTCCTATAGCATAAACAAGGACATGAGTGAATCCTTCAGCACCATTCTGACCAATGAGGAAGACACCTCCAGCACCATCCACAGCATCTATAAGGCCCGGCAACCCTCGCACCATGTTGGCGTGTACATAAACGGTTCATACTCGCCGGATACCATGAACAGCATTTATTTCTGGGCGGGAACTTACCCACATTTTGGAAGCTATACCGTTTCGGATTCCACCTATCACAAAGAGCATATTTTCAATCCTGGCGACCGTTCATACTATCGTAGTCAAATATCCAATTATGTGGGTCTCGGCGGATACGGCGGACTTTGGTATGAGCACAAGTTCAACAGCAAGGGCCACAAAATCAGCGCCGATGCGGGTTTTTGGACTTGGGGGAGCAAGAGCAACGGTGACGATGTCCGTGACTATCTCTTTATGGACCATTTGGACAAGAAAAAAAGATATGAACAGAATTACCGTATGGTGGGAATTAATGCCGCCATTGACTACACTATTCCCTATCACAAGGACGGGGAGATTGAATTGGGTGTGTCGGGAGACTATGATCCTAGCATTAATTATTACCGGATTGACACGTTAGTGTATTCCACAAGTGAGTACGTGATGGACCGGTTGCGTTCCAAGGATGTGCGGGCTCATGATGGCAGCTTCGACGCATACGTCACGTTGCAACATCGTTTTGGCGGCTTCACCCTCAAGGGTGGCCTGCGTACGGAGTATGAAATATACAACCTGCTGATGCGCAATTCGCCTGCTGACAATGTGCACAAGGGCTATTGGGGACTTTATCCTTCCCTCCATCTGAGCTATCGCACCAAGAACATGCACAACTTCAAGCTCAGCTACACCCGCCGCGTGAACAACCCCGACGGTGAAGACCTTACCACTTACATAGATTACGGAGAGGATGAGTACAGCACCGGCAATCCTGATTTGCGGCAGACCTTCACCAACTCCATTGAGGCGGGATGGACCAAGTACATTGACAAGTTCGGCAATGTCGGCATCAACGCCTGGTTCAGGAACAGCAAGGATGAGTTCAGCTCGCAGTCGGATGTGGCCTACAGCCCATTCTTCGGACGCTATGTCACCTTCACGATGCCGGTTAATGCTGGCAAGTCACTCAATACGGGTGCCGAATTCAACATGATGTACCAGCTTAAGGCTTTCATGAGCATCCGTTTCTATGCCAATGTCTATTATATGAAATCCTCGTTCCAGTTTCGCCAGGAGGAGACTCCCTACACGGTGGACAACTTGGGTTACAGTTTCCGTTTGAACTTCTGGGCAAAGGTGTGGAACGTGTTGGAGGTGAATGCCTCGGCCAACTACAGTTCCAAAAGTAAATCCATGTTCACGGTCACGCGCCCGCGCTACAGCATTGATGCAGGGTTGCGTGCCGAGTTCTGGAAGCGCCGCATCTCCATACATCTGGATGTGCAAGACATCTTCAACTGGAACAAGACCACCACCGACATCAACAATCCCTATTACAGCGCGAACAACACCACCTGGAGCAGTTGGATGGGACGCAGCATCCGTGCGGGCATCAGCTTCAAGTTCGGCAAGATGGAGCTGGAGGGTGCGCAGGCGCAGGCCCAGGGCGGTGGCCAGAAGGGAGGTTTTTAAGTTAAAAGGGATTCTTCACGTTACATCAATCGTTCCTTCTGGCGGATTACACAGTTGGCTCTGGCTCGCCATTATGTGGCGAATGCACTATTTTTGTATCTTTGCGGGCTTTATCAAGAAAAATTGTAACAATGAGATACAAACCCCTACCTTCGCAATTTTACATTCGAAACCGAAAAAATGTGGTGGGCGAGCTGGAACGCAATTCCATCGCCGTGCTGGTATCCCACGATGAATATCCGCGCTGCGGTGACACCACACAGCCCTTTCGCCAGAATTCCAACCTGCTGTACCTCTGTGGTATCGATCAGGAGGACACTTATCTGACGTTGGCGCCATGGCATCCCAACCCTGCCTACCGGGAGATTCTCTTCATCAAGAATCCCTCGCCGGAGAAGATTGTTTGGTTCGGTCACCGCTTGAGCAAACAGCAGGCAACCGAATTGAGTGGTGTGCAGACGGTGATGTTCACGGATCAGTTTGAGAGTGTGCTGAACGATCTGATGATGCATGCCGAGCATGTCTATCTGCATATTCCGGAGGATCCGCGCATCAAACCGGACTATCCGACCCATGAGGTGCGTTTTGCGCGGCAACTCAAAACGGATTATCCGTTGCACGATTTCCGCCGGTTGGCCCCCATTCTCTACCCGCTGCGCGCGGTGAAGTCCTCTGAGGAGTTGGTGGCCATGAAATACGCATGCGACATCACGCGCAAAATGTTCGAGAGCGCCTTGGGTGCTGTCGCCCCCGGACGTTATGAATATGAGGTGGAGGCAGCTATGACGTACGAGCTGCTGCGCAACGGCGGTACCGCACACTCCTTTGCTCCCATCGTGGCCGCCGGCCCCGATACCTGTATTCTGCATTATATCAAGAATGACAAGGTGATGAAAGATGGCGACCTTCTTTTGATGGACTTCGGTGCCGAGTATGCCAATTATGCCGGCGACTGCTCCCGCACTGTGCCCGTGAGCGGACGTTTCACGCCCCGGCAGAAAGAGGTGTATGAGGCGGTGCTTTCTATATACAAAGATGCGATTCCCCGATTTAAACCCGGTATGACTATCCATAAAATCAATGATTTTGTGTTTAAAAGAATGGATGAGGAACTCATCAAACTGGGTCTTTATACTTGGGAGGATGTCAAGAACCAGGATCCTGACATGCCCTGCTTCAAGAAATATTACATGCACAACACCAGCCATTTCATCGGTTTGGATGTTCACGATGTGGGCCAGCGCGACTGGGTGTTCCAGACAGGCAATGTGCTCAGTTGCGAGCCGGGCATCTATATCGCAGAAGAGGGCATCGGTGTCCGTATTGAAACGGATGTGGTGGTGGGCGAGACCCCCGTTGACCTCTTCGCCGGAACCCCAGTGGAAGTGGAGGAGATCGAAAACGCCATGAGAAGCCATTAGCAAATAAGGCCAATAGCTAACAGCCTTTTAATCCATTTTCTTTGAATTTTGAACTTTGAACTCAGACCTTCTGAAAAGCATATTATCCTGTAGCAGTCTCTCCATTGTTGGGATGGCGAAGAATACCGGGAAAACGGTCTGCTTGAATTATGTCCTTGACCAACTGCGAACCACGGACAAGGTGATAGCGGTGACATCTATCGGGATAGATGGGGAGAAGACAGATCAGGTGACTCAGACCGAGAAACCGGAGGTTACACTGGCGGCGGGAACATATTTTGTGACCACGGAGTACCATTATCGCCAGCGGCGTCTGCTGTCTGAAATATGCCAGCTTTCGGAGGATATGACCTCTTTAGGGCGCTTGGTGACCGCCCGCGTGTTGCAGGAGGGCAAGGTCATTTTGGCGGGCCCGTCATCCACTGGGCGTATTCGGGCACTGATTGATGACATGAAGGGGATGGGCGTGGATTTGACGATTGTGGACGGGGCGCTCTCACGAAAGAGCCCCGCTTCACCTGCGGTGACCGACGGGCTGATACTGACCACCGGGGCTGCCATTGCACCGGATTTGAACTCTATTGTGGCCAAGACGAAGTTTGTCTATCAGCTTACGCAATTGCCGGAGTATGAAACTGACCAGCAGAATTTTATGATGCAGTGTGATTCCGGCATCTATGCGTTGGAAGGTGATAACCTGCACCGCTTGCCCATAGCCTCCCCACTACTGTTTACCAAGTGCAAAGATAAGCTCTTCAGTCATGGCAACACCCTATTTGTGAGCGGCATTGTAACCGACAATATGCTGGATTACCTGCGGGTGCAGCCGAATGTGAAGGATGTCCAGTTGATCATAAAAGACTTTACGAAGATTTTTGTCACGCCCTTCTGTTTACAAGGTTTCTTGCAGAAAGGAGGTCAGCTGAAGGTTTTGAAGCGTCCCAATCTTTTGGCGATGTGTATCAATCCTGTCTCACCGTCCGGATTCAAATTGGAGTCGGAGCAGTTGCGCAACGCATTACAAGCCGTTGTGGGGGTGCCAGTGTATGATGTGGTTGCGATGTAATGTTTTTTTTCTTGATACACATATTCTTTATTGGCTCATTTGCAAAGATCCGAAATTGGATAATAATTTGCCGGTTGCATAGCAAATAGCGAGGTTCTCATAAGTCATGACATGAAATTCCCGCATTACAGACAATTCGGTTTGAAACTGTTGGATGCGTGACGATGTCCCTTAAATACTGACAATAAAAAAACTGAAAACCTTGACGATTTTCAGTTTCTCTTAGTAGCGGGGGCAGGACTCGAACCTGCGGCCTCCGGGTTATGAGCCCGACGAGCTACCACTGCTCTACCCCGCAGTGTTAAACGGCTGCAAAAATACACTTTTTTTCTTTATGCGCAAATAATTATGTTTTTTTAATAGTTCCATATCCCACATACCTCCATCTTGGATATTAAAAAAAAATAACTGGGAGTTGCATTTTTATTATTTAATTCATAATTTTGCATTCATAAAAAATTGATTAAGCCGTAATAGGATTTTGCGACTTGATTGCCTGGTTAATAATGACTAAGTTTTACAAAAACAAGCAATTATGAGAAAATTTCGTTTACTTTTATTGATTTTACTTGCCGGGGTGGGATGTGTTGGATGTTTGCGAGACGGGCTCGAAACCATAGCTCTGCCTTTCGGGAAAATCCCCAATGCTGTTATCCCTCAAGAGATTCGGGAACAGTTTCAACAGTATATGCCCATCTACGAGGGCATTACTCCCCCTGACGTCACGGGAGCATATCTGGCATCTCCTTTGCAGATAGTCTTCACTTCTGATTACCAATTTGACCCCGGAGACCTGTTTGCCCCGCAGTATTTTGCGTTCCAAGACCAGACGGCAAGTGGCATGGCTACCTATTCTGAGCGACAAGGAAGCGGCGTGTCAGAGGCCTCTGAGGTGTATATAGTAGGTAGCGGTGACAATTTCACAGCCTATTTCATTTCTCATACAACCTTGTATGACGACGATGGTAATATGGTGGCTACAACGACCGAGTCTAACGTTGCTTCCGGGACCAAGACCGATGCAGGCATCTCCAATTACCGCTATGCCTTTGTGATGCTGGACAAGTACGATCCTACCGGCATTATTATGGCGGTGAACGATTTTCGCGTGTTCGAGGATGGCGACGGCCTTGCTATCCGTTATGATTGGGCGAAATCTGTTCTGGAAGAGGGACTTGAAAAGTCTGTGCGTTTAAAAAAGAATTAATCTGAAAACGTGATTATTATGAAGAGAATTATTGTTTCATTATTTGTATTGGCTTCTTTTATAGGTGTTCAGGCGCAGGATTCCCATTCAGCCAAGAGTTCCGTATTGTTCGGTGCCCGTGCCGGCGTTAACATTTTTGACATGCGCTATACCTCCGATGATTATGATATCTATCGCAACCATTACCGTGTGAGAGAACAGCTCGGACTTTTTGCCGAGTTTGACTATATATGGGAAGGATTGTCGATTGGCTTGGACATGCTCTACACCCCCGGAGGTGCCCGGCTCACCTGGCAGGATATTGACTACCGTCTCACGTCATACTATTTTGATTTTCGTATCCCGATCAGTTATACCTTTTTTCATGACGAGGAGGTGCAGCCTTATCTGATGGTGGCTCCGAGTCTGAACTTTGCGTTGGGTGGCGTGGCTGCCTATTATTCCGAATATACAAATGCCGTCTTGCCCCTCTCAAGGGCTAACTTCCGTCCGGTAGATTTCAGCCTTTTCTTCGGATTGGGTATGAAGGCGCCAATCAGCATTGGCAAACAGACACTCTATGTGGGCGGTGAGTTCGGGTACAACCTGGGCTTATGCAACACTTTCAGTAAGATGGAGGAGAACAATATCGCGACGGCCGTCAACCTGCCCATGTATGATGTGACCGGAAAACGCAAAAACGGCGGATTTGAAATTGCCGCCAGACTCTCGTGGATGATACCGCATAAGGAAAAAGCTCCCGAGGTGGTTGAAGTGGTGGTGGTCAAGGAGGAACCTGTCGTGCCCGTGGCTCCGGTGAAGGAGGAACCTAAAAATGAGAACCTCATCGAGTACAAACCCAAAGAGTGTTACTCGATTGAGGAGATGAAAGCCTTCATTACCCTGAATATGCCCATTGAAGACAAACGTATCTGCATGTTTGACATGAAATTCGAATTCGCCTCCGCTGTCTTGAAGAAGGAGTCTGAAAAACAGTTGGACAAATTTGTCGAACTCTATTTCAATTTCCCGAACATGATGCTTCAAATCAACGGGCATACCGATAATATCGGTACAACCGACTATAATCAGAAACTCTCGGAGGATCGGGCACGTTCCGTGTATAACTACTTCCTCAAAAAAGGCATACCGGCCAACAAGATGGCAATCAAGGGGTTTGGATGCAAATATCCGATAGAGACCAACGATACCGATGAGGGCAGAGCCATGAACCGGCGCGTGGAAGTGGATATCCAAATGATCGGTGATTAGTGTACGGAATACAAGAGGGAGCACCGCTCCCTCTTTTTTTTATCCACAATCGTTTCCGGACATGGCTGGCTATCAAATATTTTTATATCTTTGCACCCCCAAGTTAAAAGAGGCTCTTTAGCTTGAGGATTAAGAAGTTAACCTCATTTAATAATCATTAAAAAAACCTTTTGTCCAGGTTTAAAGGACAAAATTTAAATGTCTGAAGAATTAATTAATGCTCCCGAGGAAGTGGCTGCTCCCGTTGAGAACGCCGCTGAAGTAGTAGAAAACGTGGCTGAAGCCGTTGAGACGGTTGCCGAAGCCACAGAACCCGCAGCAGAAGCCGCTCCCGAAGTGGAACAAAAACCGCGCCAGAAACGTGATTTCACCAGCGCGTATGCTTCAATCGAAAATTTTGATTGGGATAAGATTGATGACGACGGTGACAAATACGCCGCCGACGAGAAGGCAAAATTGGAAGAGCTTTATACAAAATCTTTCAAGTCTGTTGATGAGAATGCTGTCATCATGGGCAAGGTCGTCTCCATCAGCAGCCGCGAAGTGGTGGTCAACATCGGTTTCAAATCCGACGGTGTGATCAACGCTTCCGAACTCCGTTATAACCCCAATCTCAAGATTGGTGACGAAATCGAAGTTTACGTGGAAAGCCAGGAGGATGCCAACGGCCAACTCCAACTCTCCCACAAACGTGCCCTCATCCTCAAATCATGGCAGCGCGTTAATGAGGCTTACGACAATCAGGAAATCATCACCGGTTATGTCAAGGGTAAGACCAAAGGCGGTCTCATCGTTGACGTGTTCGGTATCGAGGCCTTCCTGCCCGGTTCCCAAATCGACGTTAAGCCCATCCGCGACTATGACGTGTTCGTTGACAAGACCATGGAATTCAAGGTGGTCAAGATCAACCACGACTACAAGAACGTGGTGGTTTCCCACAAGGCTCTCATCGAGGCTGAAATCGAAGCCCAGAAGGCTGAAATCATCAGCAAACTTGAGAAGGGCCAGATTCTTGAAGGTACCGTCAAGAACATCACCTCTTACGGTGTGTTCATCGACTTGGGTGGCGTTGACGGCTTGATCCACATCACCGACCTCTCTTGGGGCCGCATCTCCAATCCGGAGGAAGTGGTTCAACTCGACCAGAAACTCAATGTGGTTATCCTCGACTTCGATGAAGGCAAAAAACGTATCGCCCTCGGTCTCAAACAACTTACCCCGCATCCTTGGGACAACCTCGATCCCGAGCTCAAGGTTGGTGACAAAGTTAAAGGTAAAGTGGTGGTCATCGCCGACTACGGCGCATTCGTTGAGGTTATCCCCGGCGTTGAAGGACTTATCCACGTCTCCGAAATGTCATGGTCTCAGCACCTGCGCACCGCTCACGACTTCCTCAAAGTCGGTGACGAAGTGGAAGCTGTTGTGCTCACCCTCGACCGCGAAGACCGCAAGATGTCTCTCGGCATCAAGCAGCTCATCCCTGATCCGTGGGCTGACATTCTCAACAAATATCCCGTTGGCTCCAAACACACCGCCACCGTTCGCAACTTCACCAACTTCGGTATTTTCGTCGAATTGGAAGAGGGCGTTGACGGCCTGATCCACATCTCCGACCTCTCCTGGTCCAAGAAAATCAAACACCCGGCCGAGTTCACCAAGATTGGCGAACCTATCGAGGTCGTGGTTCTGGAAGTCGATACCGAAAACCGTCGTCTCAGCTTGGGTCACAAGCAACTCGAGGAGAATCCTTGGGATGTTTTCGAGACAGTCTTCACCGTCGGTTCCGTACATCAAGGTACGATTACCTCTATGAACGACAAGGGTGCCATCGTGGCTTTGCCTTACGGCATTGAGGGCTTCGCCTTCAACCGCAACCTGGTGAAAGAGGACAAGTCCACCGCCAAGGTTGACGATGTGCTCGACTTCATGGTGGTTGATTTCTCCAAGGAATCCAAGAAGATCCACCTTTCTCACACCAGAACATGGCAGGCTTCTAAAGAGGATGAAGAGAAGATGAAAGAGAATGAAGCCAAGAAGCAGGCTAAGGAGATAGCCAAGATTAACGAAAGCAATGTTGAAAAAGCTACGCTCGGCGATCTTGACGTTCTCCAATCCTTGAAAGAGGATCTTGAAAAGGAAGGAAGATAATCTTTTCCTATAATAATGAAGGCGCTCTTACTAAGGGCGCCTTTTTTTTTCGTATCTTCGCCGCCGAATTATGTAAAAGATGAAAAAGTTAGTTTTCCTCACAATCCTGATTATGTCAATGCTTGCTCCGGTGCAAGCGCAACGCTTTATCGGATACGTGTCCGCCGGCGCGAACTTCTCGCAGATTGAGGGTGACGACGTGCACGGTTTTTACAAAGTGGGTGTCAATGGCGGCCCTGGCGTTATGCTTCCGCTTGGAAAAAAACAGAATATGTCCATATCCGCTGAACTGCTCTATACCCAGAAGGGCTCTCGCTGCAGCTACCGCCGTGACCCGTTCGACACCATATACTACCACCCGTCCATGTTCCTGGATGTGGACAGGAGTGTCCCGTTCGACTCCACCATAAAATGCCGCATGTCCCTTGACTATATCCAGATACCGATTATCTTCCGTTACGAGGATATGCGCTCCGGTTGCTATATCGGTGCCGGTTTCGCCTGGAGCCGCCTCGTGCGCGCCAAGGAGATTTACAATGGTTTCACTCGAACCACCAATGTCACCTCCGGAACATTCAAGACCAGCGATTGGACCTTCCTGGTGGATGCCGGTGTGCGCCTCTATAAGAACCTCACCCTCAACATACGCTGGGAGTATTCCATGGTGCCTATCCGCACAATGGAATATATTATCGGCAGACCCGTTTCAGATGGGAGCTTTGAGATAACAGACAGCTGGACTAGCAAATTGCATAACCATGTCTTTTCCTGCCGTCTCACCTATTACATCAACGAGAAGTTTGTTCTCAACACGAAAACCAAGAACGATGGAACTCGCATCGGTACCAAGTGGGTGCGCGATATTCCAGAATATCAGTAATACAATATTATTATAGTACATGACAAAACTTAAAACCGGCATACTGTTCCTGGCCGTTATCGGCTCCATGCTGATGTCGTCTTGCAACGACAAGTTGGATCTTACCGCAGATTATAAGGATATCACCATATCGTATGCAATCCTGAACATGAAGGACTCTGTTCACTATTTTAAAATTTACAAGGGCTATCTGACGGATGAAAATGCCTATGAGGCTGCCCTTGATTGGGATAACATTTACTATCCCGTCGATTCCATTGATGTCCGACTGGAAGAGTATTCCGAGTATGGTACGCTCTTGCGGACGGCTGTTCTCGACACTACATCCCGGGTGCAGAAAGAGGATGGCTCATTTGCCTACCCCAAACAATTGCTCTATTACTCCACTTGGAAACTGAACGAGGATTATAAGTATCGGCTGGTCATCAAACGGTTGAATACGGGTAAGGAGGTTTATGCGGAGACCAAGATTGTGGGCAACACCTCTTTCCGTTATCCTATGCAGACTTGGAATATGAATCAGGAGAACTTTTCCACCATCAAGTTCTATGCAGCTGAAAATGCTGCCGCCTATGATTTGTATCTCCATTTCTATTATATTGAGGTGGATAATAAAACGGGAGCCATTGAACATAAGGTGTTTACGAAAAAGCTGAATTCCGGTTTTATCCGTTCTACCACCTCCGACGAGGTCTCCTATACCGGTTTTGTGCCCAAATACTTCTATACCTTGTTGGCGCTGAATCTGGAGAAGAATGAGAATGTCACCCGATACATCGATGCCGTGGACGGTATAGCCTATAACTGTATCCGTCTGCAGCTTTGGGCGACAGATCAAACGTATCTTGACTATTACAATGTTTCCAATCCCAACAGCAGTATTGTGCAGAACCGATTGGAATACACGAACTTCATTTCGGAGGATAAGGATGCCTATGGTATAATGTGCTCACGCAACACGTGTTACCGTGATTTGCAATTCAGCCCGATGGAGCATAATGAGGATACGTTGGTGGCAGGTCAAGAGACGAAAGACCTCGGTTTCGGCTATTTCCGGAACTCCCCGTTGTATCCTTCTTTGAAATAATGCCTATTTGCGGCAGTTATAACCGTTTTTGGAGAGGAACTGCTGGTGATAGGAGACTCTTTGGGAGAAATTCTTGAAATCTTTCTTGTTTGCGGGTGACCACACGCACTCGGAAAGGGCGCAAAGCCTCGGCAGCAGCATGTATTCTGCCTGCTCGGGAGTGTTGATGAACTCGCTCCACAGGTTGCATTGTCCGCCCAGGATTTTCTTTTCCTGTTCCTTGGTTAATCCTTGGGGCATGGGATCGAATTCGTATGCCTTCTCAAGTGTAATAAGGCCTGTCATAGCCAATGGTTCCTTCTCGGGGTCTTCCTGGTAGAAGTTGAAGTAGCAGTGGCTGGTGGGACATAGGATCACCTCATTGCCATGTTTTGCGGCGGTTTTGGCCACATCAATGCCTTGCCAGCACATCACGGCACACTGGTTCACCATGTCGTCAGAGACAATGTCGTCCCACATGATGGCTTTCTTCCCGAGCTGTTTAAGGTGTTGCTCAATCTCATTCATCAGCCATTGTTGCAGGGCGGTCTCATCAGCCAGGCCTTTATCGGCGATACGTTTTTGGCACTTCGGGCATACCTGCCAGTTGTCGTTGAAGGCTTCGTCGCCACCGATATGGATGTAGGGATAGGGGAACAGTTCGGCCACTTCGTCAAGGACATTCTTGTAGAAGGTGAGCACATCGTCATTGCCGGCACACATGATGGCTTTCGGCGGCCAGTATGGCCCGACAGCCACCGTGTACGGGTAGTCGTCGCAGGCGTATTGCGGGTAGGTGGCGAGGATGGCGCTGCAGTGGCCCGGAATCTCAATTTCCGGGATGATGTCGATGTGGCGGGCAGCGGCATAGCGCACAATGTCACGGATTTGCTCTTTGGTGTAATAGCCGCCATAAGTGGCCGGTTCCTCCGGTAGTACGGGGTGCAGTGTGTCCCAGCTGCTGCGCTCCGGACGCCATGCGCCAACTTTAGTCAGGGCAGGGTAGCGGTCTATTTGGATACGCCAGCCATGGTCGTCGGTGAGATGCCAGTGGAACTTGTTGATCTTGTATGATGCCAGCAGGTCGATGTAACGCTTTATGAATTTGACGTCGAAGAAGTGGCGCGACACATCCAAATGTGTGCCGCGATAGGCAAAGCGGGGATAGTCGGTGATCTTCGCGCAGGGAATACTGAACGTCTTGCTGTCGGCCAGAAGGTCGGGATATGCCATCTGGCAAATGGTTTGGAATGCATAGAAGAGTCCTGCCGGGGTGTTGGCCTTTGCGATGATATGGCCTCTCTTGACCACAAGTGTGTATCCTTCGGCACCGATTGCTTTATCCTCCTTGTCGTTGAGCTCGAAGAGGATGTAGTTGCGGTGGCAGCTGCTCTTGTCTCCCAAGTTGGGTCTCAGTTTGAACATCTTTTTGTAGGAATTGTGAATGGCTTTAGAGGTTTCAGAGGCCTGTCCACTCAAGTTTTCAAAGCAGAGGTATGTGTCGCTGTCGATGGTGAAATTTCCGCTTTTTGGGGTGCATTGCACCGGTTCGGGAATAAGGACGATGGGCTTGGGTTTCTGACAACTGCATATCAGCATAGAGCAGCATGCGAGCAGCATAAGGACTTTGTGGTTTTTCATTATGATATGTTTTTCAGGCTGCGAAAATACAAAAAAATATGACGAGGGAGAGCCTTGGGCCGGACTGCACTCTTGCACGTTGTAAATTGTTTTTGTATATTT
>CAJODA010000008.1 GCA_905233745.1 uncultured Bacteroidales bacterium | reverse complement strand
TGGATCAGGCCAAGGAGGAAGGCATTCCTGTGCTGGGTACTTCCGAGCAGACGTTTGAAACTGCTGGCAAGATTTACCAATTGCTAAACGCATAATGCCATGAAGGATTTATCCATGCACATCATGGACATCCTGCAGAACTCCACGCGCGCGAAAGCCACGGAGATTACGCTGGAGGTCCTGTTGGACACAGAAAAAGATACGCTTACCTTGGTTTTCAAGGATAACGGCTGCGGCATGAGTGAGGAGACCGTGCAGAAGGTCATCGACCCATTCTACACTTCGCGAACCACGCGCAAAGTGGGATTGGGGCTGCCTTTGCTCAAGCAGAACAGCGAGATGACGGGCGGTTCACTGAAAATAGAATCGCAAGTCGGCGTGGGCACTACGGTCACGGCGGTGTTCGGACTTACACATCTCGACACTCCTCCGATGGGTGATCTCGCCGGTACCATCGTGCTCACCATCTCAGCTTATCCCGATATCCGTTTCATTTTCCACTATAAGCTCGATGATGAAGTGGATTATGTACTCGACACTAATGAGGTGTATGAGGTTCTGGATGGTGTTCCCATTAACGATCCGGACGTGATAGCCTCACTTAAGGAAATGGTGGAGGAAAATATCAAGTAGAGTATGGAAAAAAGTGTATCTTTGCCCGCTTTCTTTGAGGGGAAGTCATTTTTTTTTAATAATTGATGTTTCTAGAGAATTATGTTCGTAATTGACACTATTGCAGAACTTACCAAAACTGTAGCAAAAGTAAAATCAGAAGGAAAGACCATAGGGTTTGTGCCTACAATGGGCGCATTGCACGACGGTCATTTGTCCCTCATCAAGCGGGCTCGGGCGGAAAACGAGGTGGTTTTCGTGTCCATTTTCGTGAATCCGGTGCAGTTTAACAATCAGGATGACCTTGCCAAGTATCCGCGAACCTTGGAACGTGATCTGGAACTGATTGGCGATTATGCCGACTATGCTTTCGCGCCTTCGGTGGAGGAGGTTTTCCCCACGCCACCTACGGAGAAGTATCATTTCGGTCCGGTAGAGGAGGTGATGGAGGGTGCCGCACGTCCCGGCCACTTCAATGGGGTAGGGGTGATTGTACGCCGCTTGCTCGACTGGGTGCAGCCCGACAAGGCCTATTTCGGCGAGAAGGACTACCAACAGATTGCGGTCATTCGCGAACTGGTGCGCCAGTGTGACATAAAATCCGAAATTGTGCCGTGCCCTACCGTGCGCGAACCGAACGGACTCGCCATGAGCTCGCGCAATCGCCGGCTCACCCCCGAACAGTTCGAGACATCTGCCAACATCCACCGAATACTTGTGGAATCTCTGGAATTGGAGGATGTTCCGCAAATTAAAGCCTTTGTCGAAAGCGAAATTGCCAAATATCCAGAATTCAAACTCGACTACTTTGAAATGGCAGATGCCGACACTCTTCAAACAGTGCATCATCTTGACGATGCCGCTGGCGTGATGGGTTTCATCACAGTATATGTGGGTGAGGTGCGGCTTATCGACAATATTAGATATAAATAGTATCGATTAGCGATGATAGATTATCGATTATCGATCAATGTATAGATTTTGATATAATTTCTTTGAAAATGACAATAGAATTATTAAAATCCAAGATACACAAGGTCACTGTAACAGAGGCTAATTTGAACTATGTGGGCAGTATCACGATTGACGAGACACTGATGGAGGCCGCCCACCTGATCGAAAACGAAAAAGTTCAGGTACTGGATGTGAACAATGGGGAAAGGTTTGAGACGTATGTCATCAAGGGCGCCAAGGATTCCGGTGTGATATGCCTCAATGGCCCCGCCGCCCGTAAGGTGTGTGTCGGCGATGTGGTGGTTATCATCTCCTACTGCTCCATGGACTTCGAAGACGCCAAACACTTCAAACCCTGGATTCTCTTCCCCGACAAGGACAACCGGATTTAGCCATTGTCTTTGGTCTTTGATCTCACTCTTTTACTCTTTTCACCTCATTCACCTCATTTACCCCATTTACCTATTTTACCCCTTTAACCTATAATTACCTATGTATAAACTTATATTAGTGCGGCATGGTCAGAGCGAATGGAACCTGTCCAACCAGTTTACAGGATGGACGGATGTTGATCTCACCCCGCAGGGTGTGGAGGAGGCCAAACAAGCCGGGCGTATTTTGAAAGAGGCTGGGTTGGATATACGTTACACCTACACCTCTTTCCTGAAGCGGGCCATCAAGACACTGAATTATATTTTGGAGGAGATGGACCGCATGTGGCTGCCTGTGGAGAAGAGCTGGCGGTTGAACGAAAAGCATTACGGCATGTTGCAGGGACAGAACAAACAGGAGGCCGTGGAGCGCTTCGGCAAGGAGCAGGTGATGCTCTGGCGCCGCAGTTACGACGTGGCCCCGGCCCCACTTCCCGACGACGACCCTCGCCATCCCAAATATGACATCCGCTACCAGGGTATCAAGAACCGCTCCGCGCGTCCTGGCACAGAATCGCTTTCCGATGCCACCCGCCGTATCATCCCTCTTTGGAATACCAGTATTGTGGAGAACCTGCACCAATATGGCCAGGTGTTGATTGTGGCCCACGGCAACAGTATTCGCGGTATCATCAAGTTTATGAAAAACCTCTCCAACGAAGAAATTGTCAAGCTGAACATCCCTACCGGCGTGCCTTATATGATGGAACTGGATGAGGATATGCAGATTCTGAAAGATGAATATATCGGTGTGAGTGAGGATGATTTGAAGGCAAAAGAGGCCGTTGTCGCCAATCAAACGAAATAAATGGGAGATTTTAGCTGAACTTTATATTTTTTTTTTGTATATTTGCGCGCTTTTTTGAGGAAAAGAATAACACTTTTGTTTAATTATTAAATATAATTTATTATGCCACAGAAAAAAGTAAGAAATGTCATCATTATTGGTGCAGCTGGAAGAGACTTCCACAATTTCAACACGTTCTTCCGTCACAACAAGAACTACAACGTCGTAGCTTTCACAGCTGAGCAGATCCCTGGTATCGACGATCGTATCTATCCGAAGGAATTGGCAGGTGAAGACCTCTATCCGAAGGGCATTCAGATTTATCCCGAATCCATGCTGACCGAGCTGATCAAGAAATATGACGTTGACGACTGCGTTTTCGCATACAGTGACAAGCCGTACTCATACGTGATGAAGATCAGTGCCATCGTGAACGCCGCTGGCGCAAACTTCTGGCTGATGGGACCGAAAGATACGATGGTGGCTTCCAAGAAACCGGTTATCGCCGTTGGCGCTACCCGTACTGGCTGCGGTAAGTCTCAGACTTCCCGTCGCATCATTGAATACCTCGTTGGTATGGGATTCAGAGTGGTTGCCGTGCGTCACCCGATGCCTTACGACCCGGATCTGAACAAACAGAAAGTTCAGCGTTTCGCCGAGGTTGCCGACCTCAAGAAACACAACTGCACCATCGAGGAGATGGAAGAGTATGAACCGCACGTGGTGACCAAACGTAACGTCATCTATGCCGGTGTTGACTACGAAGCTATCCTCCGCGAGGCTGAGAAAGATCCCGACGGATGCGACATCGTGCTCTGGGACGGTGGTAACAACGACTTCCCGTTCTACAAACCGGACCTCACCATCGGCGTTGCCGACCCATTGCGTCCGGGTGCTGAAGTCAGCTACTATCCTGGCGAAGTGGTTGCCCGTATGGCTGACGTCATCGTCATCAACAAGATCGACTCCGCTTCCTTGGAGAACATCAACATCGTTCGTAACAACCTGCGCGAAATCAACCCCAACGCCAAACAAATTGATGCCGCTTCCATCCTTACGGTTGACAAGCCGGAACTGCTGAAGGGCAAACGCGTACTCGTTGTGGAAGATGGTCCTACATTGACCCACGGTGAGATGAAGATTGGCGCCGGTACAGTTGCCGCTCAGAAATATGGTGCTTGCGAACTCGTTGACCCGAGACCTTACACCGTCGGCGAACTGACCACCACCTTCGAAAGATACCCCAATATCGGTACATTGCTCCCGGCTATGGGCTACGGTGAGCAACAGATGAAGGATCTCGAGAAGACCATCGCCAACACCCCGTGCGACGCCGTGGTTATCGGTACTCCTATCGACCTGCCGCGCTTCATCAAGATCAAACAACCCGTTGTGAAAGTTGGTTATGAACTCCAGGAGATCGGCACCCCGACCCTTAAGGATGTGCTCGACGAGTTCGTTGCTAAACACAACCTCAAACCCAGAAGAAGAAGAAAATAATTCTTGCTTTATGAATTTTGGGCGGATGGCCGATTTTCGGTCATCCGCTTTGTTTTTTTTGTATTTTTGCCCCGCAAAAACATACCCCTTATGAAAAAAATATTTGCTTTGATTCTGGCCACAGCCCTGGCAACAACCGTTTCCGCACAATCTATCCGCCTTTTCCATAATGGCCAACCGCTGGAAAATGGCGAATATGTGACAACCTTGATCACGCCTGGTACGATTTCCCATACGTACATCGGATATGCCAATGTTTCGGATGACGATCTCTATTTGCGTGTGAAACGTGAAGATGTCCAATTCGTGGAAGGCGATGACCTCACTTTCTGCGTTGGCGGTTCATGCTCTTCGACTATGTCCGGAGAGTTTTTTGTCATGATGGGCGATACCATCACAACGGATAACGAAAATATGGTTTTTCATGCGGATTACACCTGCTCGCCTTCTCACCCTGGCAATGAAAATTCCATAACGAAGTTCACTTTCTACAATACAGATGATGAAAGCGATGCGGTTTACTTTTATCTGAAATCAACCACCAATGTTGGGGTTCAGCAGTTTGAGGCATCCCAGCAGGTGAGTGCTTACCCCAATCCTGCTACCACATCTGTGAATATCAGTTTCAGGACTTCCACAGACGAAGGAGCTAATCTGATCATCCGCAATATAGTTGGCAGCGAAGTTTACCGTCAGCATGTTTCCGGAGAAGGTAAAGTTTTGGTCAGCACGGCAGACATGGCCCCCGGCATCTATGTTTACGGTCTCGAACAGAATGGGGTTATGAACTCTGTGAAGAAATTGCTGGTTAAGTAACCCTGACCTTGAGTTCCCTTTTTGAGCACCACGTCCTGGCTGTATCAGGATACAGTTCCGATGCCGTCGTACAACCCAACAATGTGGTTACGGTGGCGTTGTGCGTGCTCCTTTTTCTCCTCACTATCTCGGTGGTGCTTTTCCGCCGGCGCATGTCCTACCTCATCCGCTCCCTGTACTCACAGCGTTTCTATTCCCTGCTGATTCGGGAAAGCAAGGTGCTCGAGGAAATGACTTTCCCCGTGGTACTTCTTTTTGACCTTCTCACCGTATCCCTGGGCATAGTGATGATTCTCATGCAAACCAAGGCCGACCTTGTTGCCCGCATGACTTACCAAGGTGCCTTCGCCGCCGTTTTCGCCGTGATAACCCTGCTGTTCTTTTTTCAGTTCACCGCCAATATTATCTATACCGGCCTTTTCGATCACCAGAAGGAACGCTATAGCTTTAACCTGTACAAATTCGTCTTTGTGACCAATGTGGCGCTGATGCTGTACCCCTTCCTGATATTATGCCACGCACTGGGCGATTTTTCATTCATGTATGCCTATATTCCAGTGTTTTGTGTGCTTACAGGCCTTTATTTATACCGTCTTTTAAAAATAAATCCCAAGAAAATCAATTTGTTTCATTTTTTTCTCTATTTTTGCACGCTTGAAATCCTACCATTCCTTTTGTTAGTAAAATTGATTTCAATTATTTGAGGGACAGGTGTTTGTGCGGATTTTTGTTAATGGTAAAAATGGTTAAAAATGAAGATAAAAAACATACTTATATCCCAAAATGCTCCCGCTGATTTTGAGAAATCCCCGTATGCTGAGCTGAAACGCAAGTACAGTATCAATATCGATTTCTATAAGTTTTTCAAGATTGAAAGCATATCAGCGATAGAGTTCAGGAAATCCAAAATCAACATTCTGGACCATCCGGCTGTGGTCTTCACCAGCAAGAATACCATTGACCACTTCTTTGAATTGTGCAAGGACATGCGACTGGATGTTCCGGAGACCATGAAGTACTTCTGTTCGACCGAAGCGGTAGCCAACTATCTGCAGAAGTATATTCAATACCGCAAACGTAAGATCTTTGCCGCAAAGGACAGCAATATCTCCAGTCTTAACGACCTGCTATGGAAGAATCGTGACTTGAAGATGCTGATACCCTGCGGCCCGGATGGCGCATCTGCCCAGATGCTGGAATTCATGGACACGAAAGGCATCCAATATGATCAGGCGCTCGTGTTCACCACTTCCGCTGCAAACCTGGCGGCGGATATCGACATCAACAAGTACGACATGATCGTGTTGTTCAGTCCCAACGGGGTGAAATCCCTCCAAACGAACTTCCCCGAGTTCCAGCAAGGCGAGGTTGCTTTTGCAGCCCTTGGCTCTGCCGTGATTACCGCTTTGGAAAACGCCGGATGGACCGCTCAGGTTATTGCCCCCACAAAGGATTACCCATCCATCACCGATGCCCTGGATGCCTTCCTGAAAGAGTATGCAACCCGTAGAAGATAGGCGCACGTTCCCTTTAGGTGAACGTATGAAATCCTCCCTCCAAATCAAGCAGGTTATGGACGGAGGCAGTTCCGTGTATGCTTATCCCATCAAATGTTATTATAAGCTCTCCGAAGATGCCGACGCGTCGGCACGTTCTGCCTTTGTGGTGCCCAAGAAACGTTTCCCACGGGCGGTTGACCGCAATCGTGTGAAGCGCCTTATGCGGGAAACCTACCGTTTGCAGAAAGCCATGCTCCGGATTCCGGAGGGCAATTGCTGCCGGATGTGCTGGATCTCCGTGGCCAAGGAGATGCCATCCTACGAAATCGTGCATGACGCGGCTGCCACTATTTTTCGAAAGATAAACGCTGAAATATCCCAGTCTGATGAGAAAGTTGTTTAGTTGGTTTTCCAAAGGATTGGCGGCCGTCATGATAGGATTTATCAAACTCTACCAATGGACTCTTTCGCCGCTCATCGGCCGGGCCTGTCGATACACGCCCACCTGTTCCAACTACGGCCTTGAGGCCATCCGTAAATACGGTCCTTTCAAGGGTGGATGGCTTACCTTGAAGCGCGTACTCTCCTGTAACCCATGGGGTGGGAGTGGTTATGACCCCGTTCCTTAAAAAAAATCTGCGCTTCATCCGCTACATTAATTATATATATTATATTTGCAGCCTTGAAAAAAAGTTGCTGTTTGTTTATGTATTGTACTAACTATTAATGCTTTATATTTATGAAGATCTCTTATAAGTGGCTGAAGGATTTAATGACCTTTGATGTTTCTGCCGAAGAAGTGAGCCGGTATCTGACCAATTGCGGCTTGGAAGTGGAGGGTGTTGAGACCGCGGAGGTGGTTCGCGGCGGCCTGAAAGGGCTTGTGGTTGGCGAGGTGCTCACCTGCGAGCCTCATCCCAACTCTGACCATCTGCACGTTACCACAGTGAATGTGGGCGGTGAAGAACCCCTGCATATCGTGTGCGGCGCTGCCAACGTGGCAGCCGGACAAAAAGTGATTGTGGCAACCATTGGCACGGTACTTTATAACGGCGATGAATCTTTCACCATCAAGAAGTCGAAGTTGCGCGGCGAGACCTCCGAAGGCATGATTTGTGCCGAGGATGAAATTGGCTTGGGCAGCTCTCACGATGGCATTATGGTGCTTGACGAGAATGCTGTGCCCGGCACGCCCGCGTCCGAATATTTCCACTTGGAGTCGGATACGATCTTCGAAATAGGATTGACCCCCAACCGTTGTGACGCAATCTGCCATGCCGGTGTGGCTCGCGACCTCTATGCGGCTCTCCAGCAGGACGGACGCGCGTGCTCGCCCCTGATTCTGCCCAACGTGCCCGAGGTGAAACCGATCGCCCACGTCAAACTCCGCATTGATGTGAGTGTGGAGAATACGAAGGCCTGTCCTCGCTATTCCGGTCTGCTCTTTGACAATGTGCAAGTGGGTGAATCTCCGGAATGGCTGCGCAACAAGTTGAACTCCGTGGGCATCCGTCCTATCAACAACGTGGTGGATATTACGCAATTCATCATGCTGGAGCTGGGACAGCCCATGCACGCCTTCGATGCGGACAAGATTAAAGGCAATAAGGTTATCGTCAAGAATCTGCCGGAAGGAACCCCGTTTGTCACGTTGGACGGGAACGAGGTTAAGCTGAGTGCCGATGATTTGATGATTTGCAATGCCGAAGAGGGCATGTGCATAGCCGGTGTCTATGGTGGTTTGAATTCTGGTGTTACCGCCGGTACCACGCGTCTCTTTCTGGAGAGTGCCTACTTCAATCCGGTTTCCATCCGCAAGACTGCCAAACGCCATGGGTTGAAAACGGACGCTTCCTTCCGCTATGAGCGTGGTTGCGATCCTGCTATCACCGTTTATGCACTGAAACGCGCCGCTGCCCTGATTCAGGAACTGACAGGCGCTTCCATCATCTCTGAACTGGTGGACATTTACCCGTATAAGATTGAACCCGCCCGCATCACACTCACGTATGATCAAGTGAACAAGGTGGCGGGAAAGGTGATAGACAAGCAGACCATCTCACGAATCCTCACCATGCTGGGCATGGAGGTGCAAAGCTCCGGAGACGCCCAGCTGCTGGTTAGTGTGCCTCTCAATAAGGCTGATGTCACCCGCCCTATTGACCTCATAGAGGAGATTCTGCGTATATACGGATACAACAATATTGAGATTCCCGACACCCTGTCTTATAGAATACCCACCCCGAATGCTGATGCCAACGCACTTGCCTATCAGCATCAGATGACCATCTCCTCTTATCTTGCCGACAATGGCTTCTTTGAGGTGATGAACAATTCGTTGACCAAAGCAGAGTATGCGGAGAAATTTGATTTCATCAACCCGAACGGTTCTGTGAAACTGCTCAACCCGTTGAGCAACGAGCTTGGCGCGATGCGCCAGTCGCTGCTCTTTGGTGGCTTGGAGAATATTGTGCGCAATGTGAACAACCGTAACCAGAATCTGCGTCTTTTCGAGTTCGGCAAGACCTATCATTTCAATCCCGACACCCAGCCAGGTGATGATGTGACACTGCGTTATCAGGAGAAGGACGAGTTTGTGATGTTCGTGACCGGCAAGGAGTGCGAAGACTCGTGGAACTACAAGGCCAAGGATATGGATCTGTTCTATTTGAAGAACATGGTCGAGAATGTGCTTGCCAAGATCAATTTCCCGGTTGGACAGATGACGGTCACCCTGGACGATGCCTCCCGTATGTTCTCTGACCATATTACCTATTGCCACGGCAAGGATGTGGTGGTGACGATGGGACAAGTGAACCAGCGTTTGCTCAAGTACTTTGATCTGAAGAAACCTGTCTATTATGCGGAATTCAATTTGGAGACAGTGGAGCGCGTCGCCAGCCAGCAGTCAGTGAAATACCAGACCATTGCACCTTACCCGTCAGTGAAACGTGACTTGGCACTGGTGGTTGACCAAAATGTATCCTACGACACGTTGGAGAAGGTCGGTCTTAAATACGGCTCCAAGTTGGTTAAGCAAATCTCCCTGTTTGATGTATATGAGGGTGACAAGATTGAGGAAGGCAAGAAATCTTATGCATTGAACTTTGTTCTCCAGCATCCCGAGAAGACATTGACGGATGAGGAGATTAACAAGATGATGGCCAAATTGGTAGCCGCTTACGAACGTGAGGTGGGCGCCAAATTGCGATAACAGCAAAGTCGTGGCATTGTCGCATATTGCACAGTATCATAAATAGCACGAAATGAAGATTTACAGAGGATTTCAGAATATCGCCCCTTTGAACAGCCCGGTGGTTGCCGTAGGCTCATTTGATGGCGTTCATCGCGGTCATGTCCAAATCCTCCGTTATCTTTGCGATACCGCCGCCGCTCGTGGCGGTGAGAGCGTGGTTGTCACGTTTGATCCCCACCCGCAGCAGTTGCTGAACCCAAACTCCGATTTCTTCACCATCAACACGCTGGAGGAGAATCTGAGCCGTATAGCCGGGCTGGGTGTGGATGTGGCCGTGGTGGTCCCTTTTACGCGCGCGTTTTCCGAAATCTCCTATACGGACTTTATTGAACACTACATCATCGGATTGCTGAATGCCCGTGCCCTCGTGATGGGCCCCAACCATGCTTTGGGCCACAATCGTGAGGGCGGCCGTGCCAAGATAGAAGCCCTATGCCAACAGCACCATGTGGATGTCATTGATATTCCGGAACTCTTTTGGGACAATGCACAAGTACACTCCTCCAATATCCGCAAACTCATCCAAAACCGTAAATTCGGGCAAGTGAACGAATTGCTCGGATACTCCTATAAAGAAAAACACTAATTCCGACATTAATCTGGAAGAAGCCTATTCTAACCTAACAAACCCTACAAACTGTATAATCATTACTTAACCAAAACAAAATACTAAAAAAATAACGCTTATGAGTAAGAATTTGATTATTGTTGAGTCTCCTGCCAAAGCCAAAACTATTCAGAAGTTTATTGGCAAGGACTTTGAAGTGGTCTCCAGCAAGGGCCATGTGCGCGATTTGCCCCAGAAAGATCTGGGCATTGACATTTCCAAGAATTTCGAACCTAAATATGTGGTGCTGGATGACAAGAAATCGTTGATCAGTGACATAAAGAAAAAGGCTGATGCTGCCGATGTGGTGTGGCTCGCAACGGATGATGACCGTGAAGGTGAAGCCATCTCCTGGCATCTGATGCAGGTGACTGATATTGACCCGGGCAAAGTGAAGCGCATTGTGTTTCATGAAATCACCAAGTCGGCCATTGAGCAGGCATTGGCTAATCCCCGGGAGTTGAATGTGGACCTGGTGAACGCGCAGCAGGCGCGACGGCTGTTGGACCGTTTGGTGGGTTTTGAGCTTTCGCCGGTGCTTTGGCGCAAGGTGAAGCCGCAACTCTCCGCAGGTCGTGTGCAATCCGTGGCCGTGAAGCTGATTGTGGAGCGTGAACATGAGATTGAGAAGTTCAACACCACCTCATCCTATAAGGTAGATGGTATCTTCAATCCATTGAGGGATAATAATATAGAGTTGAAGGCGGAATTGAACAAGCGATTCAATGACCAGTCCGCCGCCACAGATTTTCTACAGTCATGCCAGAATGCCGAGTTTAGAATTGAGGCGGTGGAGACATCTCCTGGTAAAAAGAGTCCTGCGCCGCCGTTCACAACTTCCACCATGCAGCAGGAGGCAGCCCGCAAGCTGGGCTTCTCCGTTAGCAAAACCATGGTGGTGGCACAGCAGCTCTACGAATCGGGATATATCACCTATATGCGTACGGACTCTGTGAACCTCTCGTCCATGGCTCTGAATTCTGCCAAGGAGGTGATAACGGAGTTATACGGCAGCAAATATGTTCACGTGCACAACTACGTCACAAAGACCAAGGGCGCCCAAGAGGCTCACGAGGCTATCCGTCCTACGGACCTTTCGCGTCAGACAGTTCCTGGTGACACGTTTGCCAAACATCTCTATGAGTTGATTTGGAAGCGTACCATTGCTTCGCAGATGAGTGATGCCAAGACAGAGAAGACCAATATCACCATTCCGGTACAGGGTAGAAAAGAGAAGTTCGTTGCTACTGGCGAGGTGATTCTGTTCCCGGGTTTCCTGAAGGTTTACACAGAATCAAGGGATGATGACAGTGAAGAGATTCGGGGCATGTTGCCGCCCATGGAGGTTGGCGAGTCCCTGAATGCCAAGATGATTACAGCTATTCAACGTTTCGCTCAGCCTCCCGCACGATACACGGAAGCCAGTTTGGTGAAGAAACTGGAAGAACTCGGCATCGGCCGTCCTTCCACCTACGCTCCTACCATCACCACGATTCAAAAGCGCGGTTATGTGGTCAAAACCACCCGCCAGGGCAGTGAGCGTGCCTATAACTGCCTTATCCTCAAGGATAATACGATTACGGAAGAGGTTAAGAAGGAGAAATATGGCTACGAGAAGGATAAGATTATCCCCACTGATGTGGGCATTATCGTAAATGATTATCTGCAAGAGAACTTCAATGATATTATGGACTACAGTTTTACCGCTGACGTGGAGAAGGAGTTCGATGATATTGCAGAAGGCAAGGACAATTGGCAGCACATGATACAGCGGTTCTATGGCGGATTCCACGATTCTGTTGACCATGCGCTGAATTTCTCCACCAAGGCTAGTGGTGAACGTTTCCTCGGTTATGATCCGAAGACCAATGCTAAGGTGATTGCCAAGCTTGGCAAATATGGTCCTATGGTGCAGATAGGCGAGAACTATGCGGATGAGAAACCCCGCTATGCCCGCCTCCGCCCCAACCAGTTTATCGAAACGCTGACCCTTGAGGAGGCACTGGAACTCTTCAAACTCCCGCGTAATGTGGGTTCCTGGGATGGTGAAGACCTGGTGGTCGGCACCGGACGCTATGGCCCATACATCCGCTATAACAACGCGTTTGTATCTATCCCGAAGGATGAAGACCCGTTGACCATCACGTTGGAGCGTTGTGTGCAGCTTATCGAAGCCAAACAGAAGAAAGATGCTGACCGGGCACCCAGACTGGTAGGACATTTGGATGGCAAGGAGATTGTGGCAGCAGCCGGACGTTATGGTCCATACCTGAAATACAACGGTAAGAATGTCACGCTGGACAAGGGCATGGATATCCATACCATTACGGAGGATGAGGCCATCGCATTCTTGCAGAATCTCCAGAACAAGAATGTCATTCGCGCCTTTGACGAGAATCCCGATATCAAAGTGATGAACGGCCGCTACGGTCCCTATATCACCAACGGTACCGACAACTACAAGATACCTAAGGATATGCTGGCGGATAACCTGACCTATCAGGATTGCCAGAATATCATGGCCAATACAGCCCCAACCTCAAAGAAACGTGTAATCAGGAAAAGGTCATAATTATGGATTTGTCACTCTATTTTGAACCGGTTGACTTGCCGGCACTGGGTTTTGGTGATGCTGATATTCATCCTGACCAGCTGGCCTCTGCTGTCCTGATGTATAATCCGGAGGCGCCTCTCAATATCCGGGATGCGCAGATCGCCATTCTGGGTGTGCCCGAGTCGCGAAACACCTATCGCAATGCTTCCTGCTCCCTCGCACCGGACGAAATCAGACGCCAGTTCTACCAACTCTACGTATGGAACAAGTCTGTACGGATCATCGACTTGGGAAATGTCAGGGTAGGGAAGACGGTGGAAGACACCTATGAAGTGGTCTCTGACATTCTTGCGTTCCTGCTGGAAAACAAGGTGATTCCCATTATCCTGGGCGGTGGCAATGACATTGCCTTTGCCAACTACCGCGCTTATGAGAAAATGGAACAAGTGGTCAATCTGGTGGCTGTCGATTCCCGGTTTGACCTTGGCGACGAAAACCAGCCCATCCGCTCAGATGCTTATCTGAACAAAATGGTGCTGCAACAGCCTAATTTCCTGCTCAACTATGCCAATGTCGGATTCCAAACCTACATGAACAGTCCGGCATCCCTGAAGCTGATGGACGATCTCTTCTTCGAGACCTACAGGGTGGGTTCCATGCGCAAGGATATTGAGGAGGTGGAGCCTATTGTGCGCAACGCGGATATGATGTCCATTGACATTGCAGCCGTTCGCAGACCCGACGCTCCGGGAAATCCACATGGTTCCTCCAATGGTTTCTATGGTGAAGAGATTTGCCAGATCGCCAAATATGCCGGCTTGAGCGACAAACTCTCCTCTTTTGGCATTTATGAGTTTGACCCGACCCTGGACTATGGCAACCAGACCTCCCAACTGATTGCCCACATTATGTGGTATTTTGTGGAAGGCTATCTTAACCGTCCAAACGACAACCAATTCAAGCAAAAGCAGGATTACCGTCAGTATAGCATTGCCGTGTCAGGTGCCCTTAGCGAGCTGGTGTTCTTCTGCAGCAAGCATACCGGCCGCTGGTGGATGCTCGTCCCCATGATCAACAAGGAAAAGGACATTACCCAGCATTATTATCTGCCGTGCTCCAAACGTGACTATCTGCTGGCTTGTGAAGATCAAATCCCCGACAGATGGTGGAAAGCATATAATAAGTTCAATCATTAAAATTATCATTATGAAGAAAAAATTATTTTATTTTACATTATTCATGGTTTTCATGATGCCCTGTTTCATCTTCGCTCAGGAAGAAGAAAAAACCGCTGCCAAGGAAGCGATGGAGACGAAAGTCAAATCCGCTGATATCACGGATAGTGCCAAATATTGGAAATTTACTGGAATGACAGGCCTCAATGCATCCCAAACCCAATTCTGGAACTGGGCCGCAGGTGGTAATAACAATATTACGGCTGTGATTTACGCCAACCTTACGCTCTCCTACAAAAAAAATAATGTGTCTTGGGATAGCAATCTGGACACTGAATTCGGCGAGCTCTACTCCGCAGACCTGAAACCTAGTTGGAGAAAGTCGAATGACAAACTCAATTTTATGACCAAATTCGGCTACCAGTTGGCCAAATCATGGAATCTTACCGCATTGGGAAGCTTCAGAACCCAATATGCTCCAGGTTATGAATATGCCAACAATGATGCCGGCGACAAAACTCTCATCTCACGTTGGGCTTCTCCTTCCTACACCGAGTTGTCAATCGGTATTGACTGGAAACCCAATGACATATTCTCCATTTACGTTTCTCCTGTGGCCGGCCGTCTGACCTTCTGCAGGGATTCCACCTTGCGTGAGAGATACGGTCTTCCCGAGAAAACGGATGGAAATGGCAATCTCTATCGTCCCATGGCTGACGCGGCGCTGGGTTTGAGCATCAAGGGCGGAATCAACTACACACTGGTCAAGAACCTGAAGATTATAACCGCTGTTTCACTCTTTACCCCATACACCTCCAAAACGCAGAAGTTCGGAAACTTTGACGTGGATTGGGATTTCGCCATCTCCTATAATTTCCTGAAGGTGCTTAGTGTTAGCTTGATGACTTCCTTGAAGTACTATGACCAGGTGATGATTCCCGGCAAAAACTGGAATGGCCAGACCGGCCCCAACGGCGAGCAGTGGGCAGGCTATCCCGCACAGCGTGTGCAGTTCAAGGAGATGCTCGGCATAGGCATCGGTTACAGTTTCTAATAAAGAATACAATTCATAATCTGAAATTACTATAACATGAAAAGATCAAGGATAAAAGATGTTCTGAAACATCCCGAAACGGTGGGATTTGGCAATGATGTTTGTGTGAAAGGCTGGGTCCGGACGAAACGCGGCAACAGCAATGTGGCGTTCATCGCATTGAATGACGGTTCCATTGTCACCAACCTGCAGATAGTGGTTGACCCTAACAAGTTCGACGATGAGCTGATGAAGAAGATCACCACGGGCTCATGCATCCATGTGGAAGGCAAGCTGGTAGAGTCGTTTGGCAAGGGACAGACCATGGAGGTGCAGGCAGAGATGATAGAGCTTTACGGTACTGCAGATCCTGAGAAGTATCCTTTGCAGAAGAAGGGGCACTCCATGGAGTTCCTGCGTGAGATCGCGCACCTGCGTATGCGTACCAACTACTTCGGTTGTGTGCTCCGCTTGCGTCACGCCATGGCGTTTGCCATTCACAAATATTTCAACGACAGAGGTTTCTTCTATCTCCATACCCCGCTGATTACAGCTTCCGATGCTGAAGGCGCCGGCGAGATGTTCAACGTCACTACCTTTGATTTGAACAATATCCCTCGCACCAAGGATGGCAATGTGGACTACAAGAAGGACTTCTTCGGCAAACATACCAACCTGACCGTTTCCGGTCAGCTTGAGGGCGAACTCGGTGCCTTGGCGCTGGGCAACATCTACACTTTCGGTCCGACCTTCCGCGCGGAGAACAGCAATACCCCGCGTCACCTTGCCGAGTTCTGGATGATTGAACCGGAAATGGCCTTCTATGATATTAACGACAATATGGACCTGGCTGAGGATTTTATCAAATACCTCGTCCAATATGCACTCGACAATAACATGGATGACCTCCAGTTCCTTAACGACATGTTCGATAAGAGTCTTATCGAAAGACTGGAGTCTGTTACGAAAGAGTCTTTCGTCAGGTTGGACTATACTTCGGCCATTGACATCCTGCTGAAGGCGGACAAGAAGTTTGAGTATCCTGTCTCCTGGGGTGTGGACCTGCAGTCGGAGCATGAACGCTACCTGGTGGAGAACCACTTCAAGCGTCCTGTAATCCTGACCGATTACCCGAAGGAGATCAAGGCCTTTTACATGAAGCAGAACGACGACGGCAAGACGGTGCGTGCCATGGATGTACTGTTCCCCACCATCGGTGAGATTATCGGTGGCTCCGAACGTGAGGCAGATTACCAGAAACTGCTCAACCGTGTACATGAACTCAATATGACAGAGCAGCAGTATTGGTGGTACTTCGAGACACGTAAGTTCGGTTCTGCCCCGCACTCCGGCTTCGGCTTGGGCTTCGAACGCCTGTTGCTGTTTGTTACCGGCATGACCAATATCCGTGACGTGATACCATTCCCGAGAACCCCGCAAAACGCAGAATTCTAGTGTCCACAAAATTATCCCAAGAACAGAAGACCATCCAACGCCAGATCGCCACGCAGCAGACCATCCGTCTGATGCAGCTGGTGGAGTTGCCGTATGCCTCTTTGGAACAGGAGATTCTTAAAGAGGTGGACGAGAATCCTGCCTTGGAGGCCTATCATGAGGATGATGACGAACGCATGGAATCTTCGGAGGTGAGTTCCTCCGAGTATGATGAGAATGGCGATCCCTTGGATTTGTCGCAAAGCCGGTTGTCGGATGAGGATATCTTCAAGGAGGAGTACTACCGTGATGCTGATTTGGACGACTACCCGTCAGATCGGGAATTGGAGAATCGTATCCAGCGGATTAATGCTCCCGAGCTTCCGGATATGAGCGACAGGGTAGGGGTTTTCCACTATTCTTTGCAGGAACAGTGGCAATTGCAGCTTGGTGAGATGAACATGACGGAGCGCCAGAGCACCATCGCACATTATCTGGTTGGCAACTTGGACGACGACGGCTATTTCACGATGGACCTGCAGGCGGTGGTCGGCGAGCTGCTCTATTTGAGCAACGTCTATACCAGTGTCGAGGAAGTGGAGGATGTGCTCCGGCGGTTTGTTCAGGAACTGGACCCCCCGGGGGTGGGCGCACGCAATCTGCGCGAGTGCCTGCTGATTCAGCTCCGGCGCCAGTATCAGGATACGGAAGAGGTGAAAACTGCCATCCGGATCCTTGAAAAGTGCTTCGATTCGTTCGTGAAAAAGCATTATGACAAGATACAGCAGACGCTGGGCATTGATGAGGATCAGCTGAAAAGCGCACTTGCTGTGATCCGGAAACTGGACCCGCGACCGGCTGACCCCGGATCGCCAATGGAGAAAACCGCAGACATTATCCGCCCTGACTTCATCATTACGGCTAATAACGGGGAACTTACCCTCACACTGAATAACCAGTATGTCTCCAAAGTGCGTATCAATAAGGAGTTCAGCAATGAATACCGGTTTTTGAGCAAAGAGGCTTCGGACAAGAAGCGTGCGGAAGCTGAGAAGTTCATGCGCGAATATGTGGACAAGGGCGAGCAGTTTATCGGAATCCTCTCCACCCGCGAGATGATTCTGTATAACACCATGTATGCCATAATGCAGCATCAGAAAGAGTATTTCCTCTCGGGCGATGATGCCGACCTGAAACCGATGATTCTGAAAACTATCGCGCAGGAGGTTAACCTGGATGTCTCCACGATATCCCGTGTTTCCAACAGCAAATATGTGCAGACTGATTTCGGTATTATCCCGCTCAAGCACCTCTTCTCTGAAGCTGTAAATGATGAGGATGTCTCCTCCAAAGAGATCAAGCGGATTCTCAAGGATTTGATTGATGCGGAAGACAAGCAGGCGCCGCTGGCTGATGATAAATTGTGCGAATTGCTGAAAGAGCGTGGTTACAACATCGCGCGCCGGACAGTGGCCAAGTATCGTGAACAACTGGATTATCCGGTGTCGCGTCTTCGCAAGGAACTATAAAAAAGGGCCGCTCAACGAGCGGCCCTTTAAGTTTAAAGAAGATTGTTGAATTACTCAAAACTCTCTACGTTGGAAACGATTTCCTCCGCGTCCAAATAGCCGTCGGCATTCTTGTAAAACTTGGTGGATACCAGAATCTTGTTGTCTGAATCTCTGGTCAACGTGTAAGTGAAAGAATCCCCGTCTTCCAGATACTTCTTGATATCATTTCCGTTTGACAAAATGCCTGTGACGGAGGTCAGGTATTTGGTCGTGGCTTTGAGATCACAAATACCTTGTTCCATACCGCTGAAGGTGTAGGAGCCATCCCAGTAGGATTTGACGGTTCCCAGAACGGCCTTCAGGCTGATTTCGTTGGCTGGGTCTTCTATAGTGTAAACAGTTTTTGTGGTGTATGTCTCTTGAGGCTTGTAGCAGCTGGAGAACAACACCGTGCAGCATACAATTGCAAATAATGTGATTCTTTTCATAATGTTGTAAATTTTATTAATAATAAGGATTTGTTATTTCAACACACCCAGTTCCTTTCCGATCTTGGTGAAGGCGGCAATGCACTTGTCAAGATGCTCGGGTTCGTGGGCGGCGGAAATCTGCACACGGATACGGGCTTGGTCTTTCGGCACTACAGGGTAGTAGAAACCGGTGACGTAAATGCCTTCCTCCTGCAACTTGGCTGCCATCACCTGTGACAATTTGGCGTCATACAGCATCACGGCGCAGATAGCAGACTCGGTCGGTTTGATGTCGAAACCGGCAGCTTTCATCTTGGCCACGAAATATTCGGTGTTGCTGTGCAGCTTGTCTTGCAGTTCGTTGGTCTCCGACATGATATCGACCATTTTGCAGCCGGCAGCGGCCACCATGGGCGGAATGGAGTTGGAGAAGAGGTACGGACGGGAACGCTGGCGGAGCATGTCGATAATCTCCTTCTTGCCGGTGGTGAAACCTCCGATGGCGCCGCCGAATGCCTTGCCAAGGGTTCCGGTAAGGATTTCAATTTTGCCACGCAGGTTGTAGCGCTCGGTCACACCGCGCCCTGTGTTGCCCACCACGCCGGCGGAGTGGCTTTCGTCAACCATCACCATGGCGTCATATTTCTGAGCCAGCTCATAGATCTTGTCGAGCGGGCACACGTTGCCGTCCATGGAGAAGACACCGTCAGTGACGATAATGCGGAAGCGCTGTGCCTGGGCAGCCTTGAGTTGCTCTTCAAGGTCGGCCATGTCCGCATTTTTGTAGCGATAACGCACAGCCTTGCAGAGGCGTACGCCGTCGATAATGGAGGCGTGGTTCAGTGCGTCGGAGATGATGGCATCCTGTTCGGTGAGCAGCGGTTCGAAAACGCCACCGTTGGCATCGAAGCAGGCCGCGTAGAGGATGGTGTCCTCAGTGCCGAAGAATTCGGCGATCTTCTTCTCCAAAGCCTTGTGCAGGTCGGAACATCCGCAGATGAAGCGCACGGAGGCCATGCCGTAGCCATGGGTGTCCAAGGCCTCTTTGGCAGCCGCGATAAGGCGCGAATCGTTGGCGAGACCCAGATAGTTGTTGGCACAGAAGTTCAGTACCTTGCTGCCATCCTGAAGGGTGATCTCCCCACTCTGCGGAGAAGCAATGATTCTTTCATTCTTGTATAAACCGGCTTCCTTGATGTCGGCTAATTCTTTCTGAAGATGATTTTGAAAATTTGTGTACATATAATTATAAGTTAAAGGTAATAATTAGTGTTTATTGCTATTCGTTAATCGTTCATCGCTCCTCGTTCCCTTAGGCAAAGAGTTGTTCAATCTGCTTCTCGTATTTCTTCAATAGCACGTTTCGTTTCAGTTTGAGGGTGGGGGTGAGTTCGCCGGTTTGGATGGTCCACTCGTAACCGATGAGGATGAAACGCTTGATTTTCTCGGTTTCTCCAAAGGTGGTGTTGTAGTAGTCTATGATTTTCTTGAATTTCTTGATCACATCGGGGTTCTTCACCATCTCCTCGTTGGTGGTATAGGGAATTTCCTTGCGGTTGCACCAGGAGCGCAGGTCAGGGAAGTTGGGCACGATGAGCGCGGCGGCGAATTGCTTGTTCTCGCCAACCACCATGATGTTGTCCACCAAGGAGTCTTCCGACACTTTGTTCTCCAAGATGGTGGGCACCACATATTTGCCGAAGGCGGTCTTGAACATCTCCTTCTTGCGTCCGGTGATCTTCAGCCGTCCCTCCGGGGTGAGTTTCCCAAGGTCGCCGGTGTGCAGCCAGCCATCCTTGTCGATAGCTTCGGCAGTCTGCTCCGGTGCCTTGTAATAGCCTTTCATCACATGTTTGCCTCGGGTGAGGATCTCGTCGTCTTCGGCAATCTTCACCTGTGTGCCCGGAAGAATATGGCCGGCGGTGCCAAACTCCAGACCGCCCTTGAAGAAATCGCTTACTGCAATCACCGGGCCCGATTCGGTGGTGCCGTAGCCCTCCACGACGCGCACGCCCATTGCCCAGAACACTTTAGAAATCATGGGCTGGATGGCCGCGCCACCGGTGACGATGGTGTTCAAATTGCCACCCAGGGCTTTGTACCAATGGTTAAGCACCAGCTTGCGCGCCAACTTCAGCTTGCGGAAGTATGACTTGCTCTGGTTGAAATTGAAATCCAGAGCCACGTCGTTGGCCCAGAAGAACAGCTTGCGTTTTGCACCCTCCAATTTGCGTCCTTTGGCGATTATCTTGTCATACATCTTCTCCAAAAGACGAGGTACCGTGGTGAAGATGTCGGGCTGCACCTCAACCATCTCTTCCTGTATCTTGGCCAGGTTCTCGTTGTAATAGATAGGTATGCCCAGATACTGCCATGTGTAGTTCATCATGCGCTCGTAGACATGGCACAGCGGCAGATAGCTCAATATGCGGTTCTGGTTCGTGGTCGGGATGATGGGGAGCACACCGTGGATGTTGGTCAGGAAGTTCCGGTGCGTGAGCATAACTCCTTTGGGATTGCCCGTGGTGCCGGAAGTATAGACGATGGAGACCACATCGTCGGAAACGATGCTGTCCTTGATCTGTTTCAGGTATTCGGGACTGGGGTTGGCGCGCCCGATTTCAATCAGCTCGTTCAGGTGGCGGTAGCCGCGCAGGTTACGGAAGGTGTAAACCTTGTCGCTTAACGAAGGGATACCCTCGATGATGTTGTTGATCTTGCGCAGCAATTCCCAACCGGACACGAAAATGAGCTTCACATCCGCATGATTGAGGATGTAGTTGTAGTCGCTCTCGCTGATGGTTGGGTAGATGGCCACATGAACGGCGCCAATCTGCATGATGGCCATGTCGAGAAAGTTCCACTCTGGACGGTTCGGGGTGATGGTTGCGATGCAGTCACCCTTTTTGATGCCCAGCTGCATGAGTCCGTAGGAAATCCAGTTCACCCGGTTAACATAGTCCTGGGTGCTGTGTTTGATCCAAATGCCGTTCTCTTTGCCGCATAGCGCATCTTCCTTGGGAAAGTCGGCCAGGTATTGATCCAGTATATCGAATAATCGTGTTACTTCCATTTTACCTAAATTTAAGCGGGCAAAAATACATCTTTTCTTCAAATGGCGTTGCGTACGTTCACCATAAGCTGTGAAAGCATGTTCTTAGCCCTGAGAAGCTGTATCTTGACGTTGGACAGGGAAATGCCCAGCTTCTCGGAAATCTCTTCGTATGACAGCTCTTCGTAGTAGCGGAGCTCCACCACCTTGCGATACTTTTCGGGCAGCTGCTGTACGGCCAGACGCAGCATCTCCACCCTCTGCTTGTCCATGACATGGTCCTCCGGGGTGGGGGTTTCTGCCGACTGCGAATGCTCGATGAACTGTTCCTGCTCATAGTTGTACTGCTCGCTGTCGATGCACTGCGGAATGTTGTTCTTGTGTCGGATGAAGTCGATGCTGTTGTTCAAGGCGATGCGGAACAGCCAGGTGGAGAATGCGTATTGCGGGGAGTATTTGTCGAGGTATTTGAAGGCTTTGCCGAAGGTCTCCAGGGTCAGGTCCTCCGCATCATCGCTGTTCTTGACGATTTTCACCAGAATATAGTAGATGCTGTCGCGATAAAGCTTCATCAGCTCGGCGTATGCCTTCTGGTCGTTGTGGTCCAGGGCCTGGCGGAGCAGGATGTAGTCGCGTTTGGCTTTCTCGGTGGTGCAGGGGTTCTCCATTATCTGAATTTATGGTGATAGATTTGGGCTGACAGGTAATAGTAGGGGTTCATCACGGCGAAGATGATGTCGTAGATGAGCAGGAAGGGGATGACCTGTTTCTCTTTGAGTTTGCTGGCGGCGATGCCGTAGACGAGATACTGGCTGATGATGCGGGCGCCGGCAATGCCGAGGATGGTGAAAAGCAGCGGCTTGTTCGCCAGTGAGCCTATGATGGCGAGGACGAGCGCCACATAAAACAGCAGGTTGATGAGGGCGTAGAAACTGAGCGTCAGGCGGTTTCTGAGCGTGTTCATCTTGCGGGTGTAGTAGAGTCCCATTTTATGGTTCTTCCAGTAGCTGTAGGGTATCTTGTGCTGGAGCAGGACGAAAGATTCGGGGGAGAATTCCACCGCCGTGTTCTGACGGTTGGCGGCGCGGGAGATGAAGATGTCCTCCTCACCGCAGCTGATGTGGTTGTGGGAGGCAAAACCCCGTTGGGCGTAAAACAACGCCTTGGTGAAGGCGATGTTCTTGAGGTCGCCGCGGTAGGTGGAGTGGCACATGGCCAAGGAGAAGTACTGCACGGCATTGTGCAGGTTGTCGAAGTGGAGCAGCCGGTTGAAGAGGTTGTTGCGCTTTTCGTAGGAACTGTAACCCAGCACAATCTGCTTTTGGGAGACGAAGTTGTCGGCCATCTTCTCCAGCCAATGCGAGGATGTGGGGCAGCACTCCACATCGGTGAAGAGCAAGTGCTCGTAGGTGGCGCAGCGGATGCCCATGGAAAGCGCGAACTTGCTCCCGCGAATGGTGGTCACGGCACTCTCCAAGTCCACCAGCTTGATGTTGCTGTACTGGCTTTGGTACTCCTTCACCAGCAGCTCGGACAGGTCGTGCGACTGGTCGTTCACGACCACAAGCTCGAATTGGGAGTATTGCTGGCTCATCATGCGCGGCAAAAACTTCAACAATGAGTTGGCGGCGTCCTTGACAACAACAATGACGGAGACCGGGACCTGCTGCATGGCAACCGGCTTTTTCTTCCTGGAGAAGGAAAAACGTGCGTAAATCACATAATAGTAGAGCAGCTGGAGTAGGGTTATAGAGCTGAAAACAACTAAAATAGTGAAAGATAGGCTGTCTTTCAACATAGGTATATGGTAGGTTAATAATTTCTTTGCAAAAGTAGTTTTTAGTTGCGATAAAAGATGTATTTTTGCCCGCTATTTATTAACAAAATGAGGTTTATAATCAATAAGGAAGACGCGAAGAGTCACGCCCGCGCGGGCGTGATCACCACAGCACACGGGCAGATAGAGACGCCCATTTTCATGCCCGTAGGCACCCTGGGTACGGTGAAAGCCGTTCATATCAAGGATTTGAAGGAGCATGTCAAGGCTCAGATCATACTGGGAAACACGTACCATCTCTATCTGCGGCCCGGATGCGATGTCCTCCGCGAGGTGGGCGGCCTGCACAAGTTCAACGGATGGGACCGCCCCATCCTGACCGATAGCGGCGGATTCCAGGTCTTCTCGCTGAGTCACCGGCGCAAAATCAACCCCGAAGAGGGCGTGTGGTTCCAGTCGCACATTGACGGCTCGCGCCACCTGTTCAGCCCCGAAAGCGTGATGGATATCGAGCGCGCCATCGGCGCCGACATCATCATGGCCTTCGACGAGTGCATTCCCTATCCGTGCGACTATAACTACGCCAAGAAGTCGATGGAGACCACCTACTATTGGCTTCAGCGCTGCGTGAAACGCCTGGAGGAAACCGAGCCGTACTACGGCTACGAGCAGACCCTGTTTCCCATCGTGCAGGGCGGCGTTTACCACGATCTGCGTGTCAGGTCCGCCGAATATTGCGAGTCGGTGAACCCCGACGGCATCGCCATTGGCGGCGTGGCGGTGGGGGAACCGGTGGAGCAGATGTATGAGATTGCAGCCTTGTGCTGCCAGGTGCTCCCGAAGGACAAGCCCCGCTACCTCATGGGCGTTGGCACACCCGCCAACATCATCGAAAACATCGCGCTGGGCGTGGATATGTTCGACTGCGTGATGCCGACCCGCAACGGACGCAACGGCATGATCTTCACGTGGGAGGGTATCCTGAACATGCGCAACGAAAAATGGAAACACGACTTCACGCCGATCGATGCCGGCAGTGAACTTTTCGCCGACCGTGAGTACACCCGCGCCTACCTGCGCCATCTGTATGTGGCAGACGAGATTCTCGGCCCGATGATCGGCAGCATGCACAACCTGCATTTCTATCTGGACCTGGTAACTACGGCCAGGAAGAAAATCCTTGAGGGAACCTTCGCCACTTGGAAAGACGAGATTCTCCCGAAAATATCGCGGAGATTGTAGGACCTCTATGCCTCCTTGTCTTCTATCAGCTTGTCGATTTTTTTCTCCAACTCGTTGAGCTTGGCCTTGACATCGTCGTTGTTGTCCGCAGCCATGGCATCGACGAAAATGGAGTTGATGAAGGACATTCCGATGATACCGCCTCCAACGAGCAATATGCAGAAATAGAGCCTGACAATCTTCCCGATGGCGGGCGTTGTGGCCGCCGCAATGGTGTCCGGTATGTCATACCAGCCCTCCACGGTGCAGAGGCGGAACACAGAGTATATGGAGTCGATGGGGGTGGCGAAGAACTCTGGCGCCAGGTCTTGGAAAAGACTGCAGTTGATGAGTCCGAAAACCACAATCATCACAAGGAAGCAAAATAGGATGGCATAGGACTCCCGTATCGCGAGTTTCAGCCCTGCAATGATCTGGCTGATGTTTGGGAAAAAGTGCAGTACGCGGAGAAACCGGAACATACGCAATACCCGGAGTACCATCAGGAATGACAAGTCCAGGAGATTTGAGGGGATGAAGAATGCCACAACGGAGGGCAAGGAGAGGATGACCAGAGTGCCGTCAAGCAGGTTCCATCCCGAGGTCCAGTAACCCTTGAAACCGTACTCCTTGTGCTTTATGACCATCTCAATCATGAACACCAGGGTGCACAGGATATCGACAATTTGTAGAAATAGATTGTCTATATTGCTGGCTTGCAGAAAGATGATAAGGGAGTTCAGCAGAATTACGGAGAGTATGAACTTGTCGTTCAGCAAAACGTCTTTAATGGGTTTCATGAGGGAGGGGTGAAAGGTGAAAGGTGAAAGGTGAAAGGGGAGGGGTATTATTGGTTTATAATTTTGTGGGTGGCAGTTCCTGTTTCCATTTCGCATTGGAGGAGGAATATGCCGGGGGTGGGCAGGCTCAGTTCCATCGTCTCCTTGTCGGGAATGAGTTGCCGTAACAGTTTGCCGTCTATGCTGTATAACCGGACGACTTTCGGCATTTCATGGGCGAAACGCACGGTGCAGTGCCCCTTTGCCGGATTGGGATAGACGAGCAGATTGTCGGCTCGGTATGTCTGAATGCCTGTGGTGTCATTGTCGCCGGGCGAACCCAACGTATCGGTGCGGAAATTCACCATGGCCCACTCACCCGCGAGTGTACTGTCACATACGCAGCGCACGTACACGTCGTAGTAGGTGCCGGGCTGCAGGTCGGACAGGGCGAGGTGGTTGGTGGTGACACTGACCGGTGTTCCGTTTCCGGGTGTGAACCCCTGTGCGCCGTACTCTGCTTCGAAATGGTCGGGTGTGCCTTCAAACCCCCAGTTTAGCGTGGCATGCATGGTGTCTGTGCTTTGTACCGTCAAATCGAAGATTGCACTGCAGGTGTCTTCAACAACAATCCCATGTCCCCAAAGCTGAAGATGGTCGAGATAAAGGGCGGAGCCTTGCTGCGGTGCGGAGTTGGCAGAGGAGAAGAGCATGATAACCAATGAGTCGGCTTCAACGGCCGGGGAAGAGGGATTGATTTCCGAGAGCGGGGTGTAGGCCACCTCGAAAGGAGTATATGCAGAGGCGTCGGTCAGAGCAGTGGTGTATCCGGCGCCTACTATCTCGCGTCGCCCAGAGACCGGGTTGTATTTGGTGCCGAGAAGCAGTATGCCTCCATTATCACCGCCAATCGCAGAGGTGTATTTGTAATGTCCGGTCAGCCTCTCCGGAATCGCGCCGTTCAAGGAAATTCCGCCGTCAATAATCGTGTTGACATCCAAGCTGTCGAGGATGGGTAACAGTTGGGTCATGTTCCCGAGGTTGCCGGTTAAGTCATACATGAGCGGCAAGAATTGGTCGATGTCAACCACACCCGTGGTGAGGATGGTTGGGAAGATTGTGGTGGTAAGCATCGGGTCCAGGGAGGACTGGGCAAGGTTATACGCGGAGGACGAGAGGATGTCGGAGAGCATGAAACTCTGCATCTTCAGCGCATAATTCCCGTCAACGGTGTTTTCGGTGTCGTTGGATACTTTCAATAGCGGCAGATTGGTGTTCACATTGACATCCATTCCGCTATACGTGACCGTCTCGTTCACAGGATAGGTCGGATAGTCCCATCCCGTAGGATAGGTATAACCGCTATAGATCTGAAGCGGGAAGAAAATGACCATTACACTGTATCCGCTGCCATTCGACCATTGTTCGAAACTGCCATTCGGTATGCTTATGGTGCTGTCTTGGGTCTGTGCTGTCAGTTTCAAAGAGAAGAGAAAACACAAGGATAGAAGAATCAAGGAAAAACGTTTCATAATAGCATTGTTTTAAGAAGCCACAAAGGTAATGAATTTTACTTTAAGAAACGTTGGGTCCTGGTGATTGAGAAAGCGTTGTTTTTTTTAATTATGTCATCCCTGTGATAAGTAACCAAATTTTATGAGTCTATCCGAATTCTGCCGGTCCTTGTAACCCAAATTCTTTGATTCGCAGTACTGTTTAGGCGTATCCATCCATGGCAGTTCATCAATAAAAACAATCTTTTTCTTTTTCTCGACCGATGCCACAACAGGCACCTATGTGGCTGTCGGACAGCCCTTCTTCCTGCAGGTTTCCAACGCCTCGTACGAGGTGTCGTTCGGAGTGGCCCAGGCTCAGCTCGGTTACCGTGAAATTACGGATGAGACCTGCCAGAACTACCCTACACGGAGAACCACTACAACATCCCGGCTCCGATCACGCCGGGTACGGACATCCATGAGCTCTATCTGAAGAACCTTGACCCGGAGGGCTATGACAGTCTGTTCGAACTGACGCTCACGGTATGGGACACCTTCACGGTGGAGACCAGCGAGATGTACCACGGTTTTTATCCTGTCATACCGGGGAGCCTGCTCCAGAGCGGGACTGACTACCAGATAGTGGACGGCGAGAATGTCATAAACTTCAGCAGCGAGCACGGTTGCGACAGCGTGGTGACGCTACAAGCGTCGCTCTGCCCGTACACGGTGGATGACTACGACAGCCATACGTACAACACGCTCGTGCTGCGTACAACGGGGATGCCCTCCTACTGCTGGACGAAGGAGAACCTTCAGTCAACCCACTATTACGATGGCGTGGAGGTTCCGGTGGCAAAGGTCTATACGAACACGGACTTTCCTGACGCCGAGGCAAATGTGAACCTGTTTGGCCGCCTGTACACGTGGCAGTCGGCCGTCCGCATCCCGGAGGGGACTTTGTCCGTGCCTCCGGTTGACGACGAGGGTTTCGTGCGCGGCGTGTGCCCCGAGGGCTGGCACATTCCGGCAGTGCCGGAGACTGCGGCCCTGGAGCGCCACAACACCGACGAGCTGCACACCCCGGACTACTAGATCGGGGGTGGGGGAGTGAACAGCAGCGAGTTCACCCTGCTTCTGGCGGGTATCTACAGCTCGTCACTTGACCGTTATGAGAACCTGCTGGGCATGACGCGCCTGTGGAAGATATCCTCGACGCCGGGCTCGTACTCGGTCATCTGCACGGAATACAGCTGCGACGGGATTCTCACCTCTCCCGTGATATTTGCGGAGGACGGCTACAGCGTGCGCTGTGTGAAGAACTACTAGTACAGTTAAATAGGAATGGAAATTTATAAAAACAGAAATAAATAATTAATGAATAAATACAACAAGGTTATGAAAAAAGTTTTGTTCTTTTTGGTGGTTTTGTTCTTTGCGGCAAATGTGTTTGCTCAAAACGGAAATGACAGAATCAGTTATCAGGCGGTGGTGCGCAACAGCGACAACCGTCTCGTCTATAATGAGAATCTCACGGTGACGGTGACCATCACCAACGTTCCTGGCGGCCCGGTGGTCTATTCCGAGACGCATAATGTGACCAGCAACGCCAACGGCCTGATCTCGCTTCTGGTTGGAAATGGCACAGAACATACAGGCAACTGGAACGACATCCAATGGAAGACGGCCCGGCTGTCGACCCGGATAGAGAAAGCGGGCAACCATGAGTTGGTGGCCGAGCAGGACATGCCGCTCACGGCGGTGCCGTATGCTCGTTATGCGGACTACACGGAGCAGGTGAATCCCGAAGCGACGACGGTGCAGAACATCTACAACAAGATGCATGCCGACAGCCTCGCATTGGGCACGCTGATCGATGCCAATGCCACGGCCATCAACAACCGCATTACCACCGACAGCGCTGCTTTGCATAATGCCTTGATTGACACAGCCGCCGCCATCCGCGGCAGCATGAGCACGCAAGCGAACCGGCTGCAGGCCAACATCGATACCGCCAGCTCTCATGTTCGCAGTGCCCTGATTGACACGGCCGCCGCCATCCGCGGCAGCATGAGCACGCAAGTGAACCAACTGCAGGCCAACATCGATACCGCCAGCTCCCATGTTCGCAGTGCCCTGATTGACACGGCCGCCGCCATCCGCGCAACGGTGAACTTGAAGGCCAACGCCGCCGATGTTTACACCAAAACGGAGACCTACACCAAGGCGGAAGTCGATGCCCTGCTTGCACAGATGCAAATCCAAATCAGCAACATGCCCAAGATGAGGCAGGAACACTTTGTGGTGGCCGTAGACCAGACAACCACGGAAACCGTGTTCACACTCTCCCGTACAATCAAAACGGACTGCATCTACAGAGTGTACGTCAACGGTGTGATGGTGGGCGGCAGCAACAACGGAGCGTTGCTTCCGGTTGCCAACGAGGAGAACAAGGTGAAGTACGACGGCACGAAGAACGGCGACTACATGCTGAAGGCAGACGATGTCGTGACCATAGTGTATTGGTATATCGAAGACAATTCCACACCATCCGCTGTCCAAATGTAATAGGGCAAACCATCCATTTAACAGAAACGAATATCTGATACGATGAAAAAGTTATTGTATTTAGTGTTGATTGCGGTGATGGCGGTAGTTGCGGGATCGGTAAAAGCGACTCCTTTGTCTGGTAGCGGAACGGAGACGGATCCATACATCATCGCCACCACTGCTGACTGGACGGAGTTCTGCGACAACCACGCCACCTACAAAAGCAGCTACATCAAGATGGCAGGCTTCGTTACCGCCGAAGCGAACAAGTATTTCAACGACACCTTTAATGGCACGTTCGATGGCGACGGTTATACCCTCACCGTCAACATTAATGTTTCGGGGAGGGTGGCTCCCTTCATGCGGGTGAGTAACGCCATCATTAAGAACCTTAGGGTGGCCGGCAGCATCACAGGCAGTGCGAACCACTCATCGGGACTTGTCAGTTATTGCACCAATGGTACTACCTGCACCATTCAGAATTGCATTGTCTCGGCTACCATTACCAACAATGGCAACCTCGGCGGATTTATAGGTCATGCCAACCAGGCCACCGTCAACCTGACCGACTGCGTGTTCAACGGCACACTGAACTATAGCGGGGCCAACAACAACTACTACAGCAGTAATGGCACCAATTCCGCGAAGAAAGTCGGCGGATTTGTCGCTTGGGAAGAGAACAACTGCACCATCAACATAAGCAGGTGCCTTTTCGACGGCACCATCAACTGCACTGCAGGCTTCACTCCCTTCATCGTCCGCTGGTCTAAAACCAATTTCAATGTCAATGGCGATGCAGCCAGTTGTCTCTACACCGTGGCCAAGTCGGCTGGATTTCCTTCGGGAATGACAATCTTCGACGGCACGAGTGCTATAGGGCAGACGGCTAATCAGATTGTCACCACCATGAATAATGCTGGCGGCAACGGATGGCGCGTCTTCAAAGGCAAGGCGGAGCCCTCCATGCAGACCCCGTGTACATTGGGTAACATTCCTGATGGCTGGACTATCACAGCTAGCGGAGCTTCTGTCCCCGTGACCAACGGCGATGCCATCATCGCCGCTGGTGCCACCGTGGTGCTCTCCCCACCGGATGTCAATCGCGTGAAGAGGGTGACGTTGAAAGACCCCATCATCAATCTTGATACTGTTGAACATAATCTCACGGTGCCTGATGGCTGGATTCTCACTGGCACGCTCGCTGCAAACGTGAAAGTTTCCATTGCCGACGGTGCCACAGTGACACTCGACAATGCCTCCATCAGCTACAGTGGCAATGGTGCCGACTATGCAGGTCTCACCCTTTTGGGCGACGGCACCATACAGCTTGCAGATGGTACTACCAACACCATGATCGGCGGTTTGGACGGCGACGGCAATAGCAACTGGCCCGGCATTTATGTGCCCGAAGGCAAGACCCTCACCATCAATGGTAACACCGGCGTGCTCAATGCCAGTCGCGGCGGCAACGACACGGATTACGGCTCGGCCACCGGCATCGGCTGCGGCTGGAATGACAATTGCGGCAACATCGTTATTAATGGCGGTGTCATCAATGCCACTGGCGGTGGTAAGGCAGCGGGCATCGGCGGCTGCTTCCGTAGAAACTTTAGCAGTATTACCATTAATGGCGGCACTGTCACCGCCACCGGTGGCTATAGCGGTGCTGGCATCGGTACTGGCGGCAACCGAACAGGATCAACTACTCAGATTTCTCCGGCACCAGTCTGCGGCAACATCACTATCACCAGCGGCACTGTCATCGCCATCGCCGGCGAGGGTGCCGCGGGCATCGGTACCGGACGTGCCGAGGGATACGGTAGCTCGAACCCGGTACACAACACTGTCGGCAACATTACCATCAGCGGCGGCACTGTCACCGCCACAGGCGGCAAATATGCAGCTGCCATCGGTAACGGCTATACCGCCACCGCCTACAGCACCAACACCTGCGGTGCCATCACGATCACTGACGGAGTCACTCTCATAACCGCCACCCACGGCAGCAACGCCACCTATTCGATAGGCCGTGGCAACAACCCCAACGGCGGCAGCAATACCTGCGGCACTATCACCATCGGCGGCACGGTGTATCCCAATGATGCAACGCCCAACCAGACTGACGGCTTGACGTTTGTATATCCCGTTCCGGTTCCCGTGTTTTCCGTTAGTGCCACCAAGACTGTCGTCTTTGCCCCTGGCAACTTGCAGTACAAATCTGGTGAAGGTTGGCGTTTCGCCGAGCATCAATACGACTATATCGGTGCATGGGACGCCACTGACTGGGTTGACTACTTCGGCTGGGGCACTTGGGGCGAAGGTAAGGATCCGCTCCTTACAAGCACAGACAATGCAGACTATGAATGGAGTACCGACTTCCAAGGCACCCTCAACGGCCACAACGACTGGTACACCCTATCGAATGACGAGTGGATTTACCTGTTCCAGATCCGCACCAATGCCTCCTCACTCTATGGCACGGGGACTGTGAACGGCGTGAACGGCGTTATCATCCTCCCTGATGGTTCCGAGTTGAGTATCAACACAAGCCACAACAGTTGGAGCAATAATACTATCGATGCTGCGACATGGAACAGTATCTACGAGGCAGAGGGTGCTGTGTTCTTGCCTGGTGCTGGCCGCCGCAGCGGTACGGGTGTTGGCTATATTGGTGCCGGCGTCTACTGGTCTTCTACGCCTCAGAGTAGCGACTCGCAAAGAGCACACGATATACTCTTCAATAACGGCACTTTGAGCGTAGGTGATGTCAGTCGTCGCTTTTTTGGCTACTCAGTGCGCCTAGTGAAGGACGTACAGTAACCTTACTATGTATAATAATACTACATTGTTGAACAACTAACGAAAAAATTAGGAACAATGAAATATATAAAACATATCATATTAACGGCCTTTGCCATGGTGGTGATGGGAAATACGTGGGCGTTACAACTTCACATTACCACCCCTTCGGGGCAAGTGACACTTGAGGCTGAGCCGTCGGACAGCTTTGAACAGGTGAAGTCGAGGATTGAAGACAAGGAAACTACCCTTGGTTATAAGTATCTCATACAGTATCAGCATCTGTATTACAACGATATTGAGTGCAACAACAATCAGACACTGTATGAAGTTGGAATCACGAGCGGTGAGTATACCCTCACCATGACGTACGATCAACCCTACAAGGATGGCAACACTTGGGTCTTCACCATGCCCTACGCGAACCAGCTGCTGGAAGTGGAATACGAGCCTTGGACGCTGACGCTCTCCCATAATGCCGGACACGGCACGGTGGAGTTACTCCGTCCTGGCAGTTCAGCCATAGTTGGCAATGCTGAAAACGCATTTCAATACTGCTACGACTGCCAACGAAGCCCTGCATACCCCACGGTGGCCAATAATGGCAATAACAACCTGTTCGGTTTCACAAACCCCTATGTGGGGTTGAACGGTGTCGGAGTCACAAACGATCCAAGCGGTCCATGGAAGTTGGAATACGTGGGTAAATATTCACATAGTGAATACAACTTCAGTGTATCAAGTGTTCGCCACACCTACGGCTTGAACAGCGATGAGGATGTTCCCATTTTCCTCCTATATCAATGGAGCAGTGCCACCAACCAATACGAACCTGTTGTTTACGGCGTGGCTTGCGCCTACTCCAAATTGAACAACACTCATGGTGACGACCATACCCTCCTCTTTGTGGGCGAAGGACATTGGGGATGCTTTTTGTCCAACAACCAACATTCCCAAAATTTGAACATCTCCTTCGATGAGGACTTGAGCAGTGGTTTGCCTGACTTTGTTGCAGCAGCAACGCCCGCTCTTCCCGACGGCGTGGTTGACAACCATGACGGCACCTACAGCGTCATTCCCGGCACCACGGTGACCATCGAGGCCATCGCCAACACTGCCGAGTATTACTATTTCGACAATTGGACCAACGAGAACGCAAACGAGTACGCCGCGGGTGTTGTAACCCCGTCAGGCGACCGTCCCGCCACCAGCTTGCTGACCTTTGTCGTCACCGGCGACACCACCGTCAGGGGAAACTTTAAAATCGACACCTACACGCTGAGGGTTAAGACCAACAACACCGGCATGGGACATGTCGGTATTGGGGAAACCGTATATACCTCTGAATACAAAGATACGGTAATGACCTACCACCAGCATATCGATGTCACCGCCATCCCCGATCCCGGCTACTACTTTGTGAACTGGACGAACGAGAATGGGGTGGAGGTCAGCACATCCATCACCCTCAACTGGATGGCGACGGCCGACACAATCCTCACCGCCAATTTCGCCACATATGCCACCCTGCAGGTTGCCAGCAACAACACCGCATGGGGCACAGTGGGAGAACCTCAGGTGAGTGCAGGAAATACTGACCATGTGATGACGCTCTACGACGAGACTGAGAGCACCTCAAATCATATGGTTCCCGCCTACACGTGTTGGTTTGATGCTTCAACCAAAAGCCAGTATGTTATCCCCGCCTCAAAAATGGCCGATGCGAAGGGAGGCACAATCAGCAGCATCCAATACTACACGCAAGATCCGGTATCATGGATTTCAGGTGTTGTAGATGTTTACCTGAAGGAGGTGGCCGATCCCACGCTCAGCAGTATGGAGGACAAGAGCAGTTGTACCGTTGTTTATCACGGCCAACTCACTTTTGAAAACGGTGGAGTGACCATCACTTTCACCAATCCCTATCCATACAACGGCGGCAACCTGCTGGTGGGTTTAGAGAACGAAGCTGCTGGATATAATTGTGGTATTCAGTTCTTGGGTGAGGATGCCCCCGGCGCATCAATGAGCGGCTTTGTTGGTAATTACCAGCAACAGGACTTTCTTCCCCAGTGTACCTTCACCTATCAACCCTCCGGCGTGAAAGTGAACCCCAATGGCGGTTACTATATCATTCCGGGGAGCGATGTTACTGTAACGGCCACTCCGGAAACGAACTACCAGTTCGCAAACTGGAACGACCAAAACACCGACAACCCGCGCACGATCACAGTTACCAGTGACACGACTTTCACCGCCATCTTCGGTCTTCCTGACCCGGGTCTTACTAACCCAGGTCTTACTCCGGAGGGCGAGCTGACCGTCTTTGGCGGCAGATTTGTAAACGAGCACGGCCAAATTGTGGGCCAACCGCGTGTTACAGAGCATGGTGAGTTTATTGATTACAGTGGCGGTGCTACGGCTACTGTCCCCGACGGTGCTATCAACGGCAAGTTCACTATCAATGCCGACGGCAACCAAGTGTACTTTTCGCAGGGCAACCTACAGGCGTCGAACAACACGGCTAACTCAGCCACCGGCTGGATATGGTCGTTTGCAGAACATCAGTACGACTACATCGGCAACAATGGGGCAAACGATAAAATCAACGGCGCGATGACAATTTCCGAAGCTGGTATCATTGACCTCTTTAGTTGGAACGGAAACTCTTCGACATCAGGAGACCATTATGGTATTTTCAGTATGGATAATAATTCCTACTTCGGCAATATGCATCCAGAAACTCTCAAAAACGACTGGGGACACAATGCCATCAGCAACGGAGGTAATACTGCCGATATGTGGCGCACGCTTACAAAGGACGAGTGGGTGTATGTGTTCAACAACAGAAACACGGCCTCAGGCGTGAGATACGCAAGGGCAAATGTCAATGGATGTAAAGGAGTGATTCTTCTTCCTGACGATTGGAACACGTCGTATTATACCTTGAATAATACCAATCAAGAACCAACTAATTATTCGGCAGACAATTACAGTGCCAACACAATTAGTCTATCAGATTGGGAGAACTCTCTTGAGTCGCACGGGGCCGTTTTCCTTCCTGCGGCTGGTTCTCGGGCTTATGGTAATGCTAATAGCATTATTCTTTCAAGTTTTAACTCCGCAGGAAATTACTGGTCGAGTTCTTCCTACAGTTCAGACAGAGCATACAGCGTATATTTCAGTAATACAGATTCGCAGCTTTCGAAAAACAGCTACCGAAAACCAGGATTCTCCGTCCGCCTTGTGATGGACGTCGAATAATCCTTCCTTATATACGATCAAGAAGGCCTTGGAGCTTGCAAGAGCGCCGGGGCCTTATTTTGTTTTTTTCGTAAACGCCACGGAGTCGCCCCACGCGTTGTAAAGGATTTCATGGCCGATGGCCTTCATGCGGATGTCCAGGCAGGAGAAACACTCTTCAGGCTTGTCGCTTACGCAGGCCTTGTCGGGGTAGATAAGGTAGTCTTCGCGGTATTTGTTTGGCGTAAGGTTGGGCATGATGACATTGGCGCCGGCCATGATGGCCTTCTCACGTCCCATAGGGTCAATGGTCTGGTTGGCGGTGGCAGCCACCATGTTGATTTCAGGCATCATCAGCCGAAGCACGGCAATCATCTTGAGGGTGAGATTCATCCGTTCTTTAACTGAAGGAATCTGGTCGGCATAAGCATAGAGTGGGGTGTCAGGGTGGGGGATAAAGGGGCCCATGCCCACCATGGCCACGTCTTTTTCACGGAAAAATATAAGATCGTCAGCCAGTATCTCTAATGTTTGGAAAGGCAATCCCACCATCACACCAGTGCCCGTTTGGTATCCGATGGATAATAGCGCATCGATGCAATCCAGTCGCTTGTGGAAATCATGGCGTTCATTCTGCGGATGGATTTTGTAGTACAGCTCCTCATTGGAGGACTCGATGCGCAACAGGTAGCGGTGCGCGCCCGCCTCGAACCAGCGGCGATACACCTCTTCGCTCTGTTCGCCCAACGATAGCGTGATACCCAATGAACCGTTGTCAATCTGCTTGATACGATGTAAGATACGGGTAATCTTGTCAACAAACTCCTTATCGCTGCGCTCGCCGCTTTGAATGGCCACGGAGCCATATCCCAACTGGTGCGCGAGTCTGGCGCACTCAACGACCTCGTCCTCCGACAAGGTGTAGCGCTCCACGTTGGGGTTGTCACTGCGTACGCCGCAGTAGAGACACGATTTGCGGCATATATTGCTCAATTCAATCAGACCACGCAGATGCACATAATTGTCCAATCTGGCGAGCTTTACCTTTAAAGCCTTGTTTATCAATAACTTCATTTCGTCTTCCTGCGTAGAAAGCAGCGCTACGATGTCATTTTTCTCCAGATACTCTTTGTTGAGAATCTCTTGTGTTCGCATAAGATAGATTTGGATAAAGCATTTAATTTTATGTCGCAAAAATAGCATTTTTATGCATTATGGCTGGATGGAATTTGAGGGATAATTTTGTATTTTTGCGCCCTCAAAAAATGGGGATGTAGCTCAGCTGGTAGAGCACTTGGTTCGCAATCAAGGGGTCGCGGGTTCGAATCCCGTCTTCTCCACAAATCCTCTCCAAATATGTGCATAAATCAACGATTTTTTTAGTGTTACCGGAATGTCCTATAATTTATATTATGTTAAATAGAATATTTTGCACATTATAAAAGGGCGAATAAACTCGCCCCTATTTGAAATAACTATATTCTCTGATCTATAATCGTTAATCGCTAATCGCTAAGCGTTATTTCTTATCTCTCGTTTCCACCTCTTAGTCCAGCTGCGGATTTTCAAACCGATAACGCCAAAGATAGCTTCACGGAAAATACCGCCGCTCATCTTGGATGTGCCCATGGTACGATCGCGGAAAATGATGGGAACTTCCACAATCTTGAATCCGAGCTTGTATGCGATAAACTTCATCTCAATCTGAAATCCGTAGCCCACATGCTTGATTGCGTCAAAATTGATGGCCTTGAGGACATTGGAACGGTAGCATTTGAAACCGGCTGTGGTATCGTGCACAGGGATGCCCAGCACGGTTCTCACATACATGGACCCGAAATAAGACATCATCAGGCGGCCCAATGGCCAGTTCACCACACTGATCCCCAAGCAGTAACGGGAACCGATGGCTACATCCGCATTTTGCTCAATACAAGCATCATACAAGCGCTGAAGATCATGCGGATCGTGCGAAAAGTCCGCATCACATTCAAACATGAAATCGTACTCACGGGCCAAACCCCAGCGGAAACCATGAATATATGCGGTGCCGAGTCCTAATTTGCCACTGCGCTCCTCTATAAACAGTCTGCCCTCGAATTCAGGAATCAGGCTTTTCACAATATCCGCGGTACCATCAGGGCTGCCGTCATCAATAACCAGAATATGAACGTCAATCAATCCGAAAATGGTCCGGATGATGTTCTCAATGTTCTCTTTTTCCTTGTATGTAGGAATTATAACAAGTCTTTTATCCATAGTAATTAGTTTATTTTGTCAAGACGATGTAAACCGGCAGGTGGTCGCTGTAGCCGCCCTGATAGACGCCACCGGCGAACATGCGAAACGGATATCCCATGTACGAGCCTGATTTGGTGAACAGATAGTCTTTACGGAATACGTGTGCAGATTGGTATTTATAACCTCTTGAAGGATAAACCAAACCACCGGAGACTACAATATTATCCAGCATTTCCCAGGAATCGCGATAAGCGTATGAGCCGATGCCGTCTTGGTACATCTTCCACATCGGGTTGTACAAATCGTTAGGTGTCAGCTTTTTTGTATTTGTTTTAGTGCCCAAGCACTCCATGATGGCCTTTGAATTCGGGTTGTCATTAAGGTCACCCATAAGTATGAACTTGGCACCGGGGTGTTTGGCAAAGATGCCGGTGGCGATATCGCGTGACAAGTTGCCGGCAGCCAGACGGCCCGGAAGACTGCGTTTCTCCCCTCCCGACTTTGACGGCCAGTGGTTTACGAGTATATACAGCGTGTCCGTGTTGTCCAGAATGCCGGTCATCAGCCATTGGTCGCGGGAGATGAACTCGGGCTGGTTGGGTACGATTAAGGGGAATGCGGTAGTGTCTATCACTCTGAATCTCTTTGGATTATAGAGGAAAGCCACATCCACGCCACGTCTGTCGGGAGAGTCATGATGGCAGACTTTCAGTCCGTAGGGCTTCAGCCGTTCGGTGGCGGCCAGGTCGAGCAACACCTGCTCGTTTTCAATCTCGGAGACCCCAAGAACCACCAAACCGCCGTCCACCTTGGCCAGGTCGGCAATCACTTGGGACAAGCGGTCAAGCTTATGCAGGTAGCGTTCGGAGGTCCACTGATAGTCGCCGGTCGGCAAAAACTGCTCGTCGTTCTTGTTGGGATCATTGATGGTGTCGAAGAGATTTTCGACATTATAGAATCCTATAATGGCTTTATTTGGAGTGTTTTGGGCAAATAAGGCATTGAGCGCAAACAACAGTACGCAGATAAGCAAGCAGGTTTTTCTCATATAGCGTGAAAATTTTAGGTGCAAAAATAAGAAAAATACTATTTCAAAAACTTGTTCCGGACTAATTCGGCGATTTGAACTGCATTAGTGGCAGCCCCTTTGCGGAGGTTGTCGCCGACCACCCAGAGGTTAAGGGTGTTGGGTTGGGAGAAATCGCGGCGGATGCGTCCCACAAAAACGTCGTCTTTGCCCTCTGCCCATAGCGGCATGGGATAGATGTTGCGGGCAGGGTCGTCTTGCACCTGCACGCCGGGCATGTTGCGCAGAAGGTCATACACTTCGTCAAGGTCGAACTCTTGACGGAATTCCACGTTCACCGCTTCGGAGTGTCCGCCGGTTACGGGTACGCGAACTACCGTTGCGGTTATTTGTATATCATTATCCCTTAATATTTTACGTGTTTCATTAACCAGCTTTATTTCTTCAGTGGTATATCCGTTGTCTTCAAAAGTGCCGCCGTGAGGGAAGAGGTTCATGTCGATTGGATAGGGGTAAGCCTTCTCACAGCTCTCCCCTGCCCTCTCCTTCCTGAGCTGGTTTACGGCCTTCATGCCCGTGCCCGTTACGGATTGGTAGGTGGAAATGACAAGGCGTTTGATACCGTATTTTTTATGCAGGGGGCAAAGGGCCATCACCATCTGGATGGTGGAACAATTGGGGTTGGCGATGATTTTGTCGGTGGATTTGATCACGTCCCCGTTGATTTCGGGCACTACCAGCGGGATTTCAGGATCAGAACGCCATGCGGAGGAGTTGTCAATCACCACAGTGCCTTTAGCGGCGAACTGCGGGGCGTACTGTAGCGAGGGCCCACTGCCGGCAGAGAATATGGCGATGTCGGGCGCAGCCGAAATGGCATCCTCGACAGACACCATCCGGAACATCTTTCCGGCAAATTCTATTTCCCGCCCAATGGAACGTGAAGATGCAGCAGGAATGAAGTCATGTTGACCAAACCCTCTTTCTTCCAAAACTTTACGCATAACGCCACCAACAAGTCCTGTGGCTCCTACTAACGCAATTTTCATTGTAATAAAAAAAATTAGGTATGAATGTTTATGAGTGTGCAAAAGTAGTATTTTTGCGACAAACAAAATATAAAATTTCAAAATTATGAAAAACAAATTATTATTATCCCCTACCCTTTTACTATGCCTTCTAACTTACTGTAGCATAGTGTTTTGTCAATCTCGGGTACCTGACCGCTATGATATTGTGATTAGTGAAATCATGGCAGACCCTACCCCAACCGTAGGTCTTCCGGCAGTGGAATACGTGGAATTGCACAGCCGCTTGCCCGTCCCATGCCGTATAGACGGATGGAAACTCAAAATCGGAAACACCATGAAAGTGTTGCCTTCCATGGAGTTCGATAGTGCCGGATATGCCATTCTCATCGCTTACAAATATCTGGAAGACTTCATCGAATACTCTGCGCATGTCTATACCCTCTCCTCCCTTTCGCTTACAGATGGAGGGCAGACACTGGTATTGTACAATGCAGCGGATCAGGTCATCCATTCCGTCTCATACCGTCAGAAATGGCATACAGAGAGTATCAAACAGGAGGGGGGCTGGTCTTTGGAGATGTTGGACGAGTCTTTGCCTTGCTGGGGTGAGGAGAACTGGAATTCCTCCACTTCCCCTTACGGGGGTACGCCAGGTTTCCCCAATGCGGCAAGCACTGATCTGTATGACCATGATCCACCTGTGCTAGAGCGGGTTACCTTAATCAACGACCACACTTTGAGAATTTTCTTCTCTGAACCGCTATCTCCCCAAACCGCTGATTTGTTTTCTTCACCATTTGTCATCTATCCTTCCGGAACTCCTTCGGATTCTCTTGCTATTACTGTTGAAGAAGTCTTGGAAGTGCCCTATATGTTCACAGCACTTGATTTGAGGCTGTCGCATCCGTTGGCGGAGGGGGTGGAATACACGGTGGAACTTACAGGTAAACTGTGTGATTGCGCCGGCAATGAGATGCCAATAGGCCGTACTATACGGTGTGGGGTTCCGGATAAACCGGAGCAAGGCGACCTTGTCATCAACGAAGTGCTAAGTCATCCTTTTGACAAGGAGGATGCGGACTTTATCGAAATCTTCAATAAATCGTCAAAAATTATTGATTTAAAGCATGTTAAAATTGGCTCTGGAGGCGATACAATACCCTTAAAAGCGGTGTGGGCTTCCAGTAGTGGCGGGCAGTTGTTTCCGAATGGCTATTGTGCATTGTGCAAGAACAAGAAACTGACGATGGGCCGATATCTGGTTCCAGAACCGCTAAATCTGTTGCAATGCGATTCTCTGCCTGCTTACAACAATGATGAAGGCGTGGTTTTCCTTACCGATAAATCATTACAAACCATTGACAGATTGCAATATACGGAAGATATGCACTATGAGAAATTGTTGACGACTGAAGGGGTGAGCCTGGAACGGTTGTCGCCGTTGCGTCCAACGCAAGATCCGGGCAACTGGCATTCCGCTGCGTCTTCTGCCGGCTTTGCCACCCCAGGCTATGCGAACTCCCAGCAACTTCCGGATGGTGACGGAACTGCATTCTCGATTGCTCCGGAGGTAATATCACCCGACAATGACGGATTTGAGGACTTTGCCGAGTTCTCCCTGTGTTTCCCAGAGCCTGGCAACCGCCTGACCCTTCGGATATTCGATGCAAGCGGACACCCAGTCAGCATACTCGCAAACAATGTGTTGTGCGGCACAGAGGCCTGTTTCCGTTGGGAGGGGCTTGACAATGACCGCAATCGTCTGCCATCCGGCATGTATGTGGTGATAGCACAGTATTGGAATGTGCAGGGCAAGTCGGGCCGGAAAAAAAAGGTGGTCTCTATTGCTGGCTGGTAACGGGTTTTCAGCCGCCGAAATCGTCATAATGGATCATATCGGGAGATACGCCCAGGGAGTCCAGCATTTTGAGGACTGCCTGTAACATCATGGGCGGGCCACAGATGTAATACTCAATGTCTTCAGGATAGGGATGATTCTTCAAGTAATTCTCGTAGATGACCTCATGGATAAATCCTGTATAACCCGTCCAGTTATCATTGGGTTGGGCGTCCGAAAGGGCGATATGGAAAGAGAAGTTGTCATGTTCGGAGGCCAGTTGTTCAAATTCATCCTGATAAAACAGCTCTTTTAGCGAGCGTCCGCCATACCAGAAGGAGGTTTTTCGGGTGGTGTGGTGCACTTTGAACTGGTCGAAGATGTGCGAGCGCATGGGGGCCATGCCTGCGCCGCCGCCGATGAACATCATCTCGCGGTCGGAGTCCTGTACGAAGAAATCCCCGTAGGGGCCCGAAACCGTCACTTCATCTCCCGGTTTGAGACTGAAGATATAGGAGGAAGAGACGCCCGGGTTCACTTTCTCCATCTTGCGGGTTTTGCGGTTGAACGGCGGGATGGCAACGCGGACGTTGAGCATCACAATATGGTTTTCGGCAGGATAGTTGGCCATGGAGTAAGCACGCACGGTTTCGCCCGGATTGCGCATCTTCAGATTAAAGAGGCCCATTTTCTCCCAGTCGCTGCGGAAAGGCTCATCCACCTCGATGTCAGCATAATTGACCTCGCAACGCGGGATGTCGATCTGCACATAGCCTCCGGAGCGGAAATCCATGTTCTCCCCTTCCGGAAGTTCGAGCACCAGCTCTTTGATGAAGGTGGCGACATTGTGGTTGGACACCACTTTGCAGGTCCACTTCTTGATGCCGAAGAATTCCTTGGGGATCTCAATGCGCATGTCCTCACGCACTTTCACTTGGCAGAAGAGCCGGTAGTGCTCGGCAGCCATCTTGCGGGATATGTGGGCCAGCTCGGTGGGCAGGATTTGTCCGCCGCCAGCCAGCACTTTGCCTTTGCAAGTGCCACACGAGCCTCCCCCGCCGCAGGCGGATGGGACAAACACTTTCTCGTCGGAAAGCGCTTGCAGCAGCGAGCATCCGCGCTCGTGCTCAATCTCGCGCTCGCCATTGATATTGATTTTCACCTTGCCCTCTGGCACAAGCTTGCGACGTGCGAAAAGCAGCAGGGCTACCAATATCCAGATAATGAGTAAAAAAATGAGTATTGCCGCTATCGTTGTCCAGAGTATCATATTCTTTTCTTCTTATACCTAAAATCCTAGAAATGCCATAAATCCCAATCCCATCAGTCCGGTGATGATGTATGCGATGCCATTTCCCCTCAAGGGCTCGGGAATGTTCGCATATTTCAACCGCTCGCGAATGGCCGCCATAGATGTGATTGCCAGCAACCAGCCCAAGCCAGAACCAATGGCATAGGAGAAACTGTGTATCACCGTTGGAAAGTTCCTCTCCTGCATGAACAGCGAACCGCCCAAAATGGCGCAGTTCACCGCAATCAGGGGCAGGAAGATGCCCAATGCCATGTACAATGCCGGCATGTGACGCTCAATCACCATCTCCAATAACTGCACCATGCCCGCAATCACTGCGATGAAGATGATCAGACTCAGAAATGACAAATCCACATCCGCAAATCCCTCTCCCAACCATGCTAACGCTCCTGGTTGGAGCAGGTATTTGTCAATAAGATAGTTCACCGGAACCGTGACAGCCAATACGAAACAGACAGCCAAACCCAAACCGCCTGCCGTCTTCACGCTCTTGGACACCGCCAAATAGGAGCACATGCCCAAGAAATAGGCAAATACCATGTTGTCGATGAAAACTGAACGGATGAATATGTTGAATATGTCGGGCATGGGAATGAACTATGAACTATGACTATGACTATGACTATGACTATGACTATGAACTATGACTATGAACTATGACTATGACTATGACTATGACTATGACTTGTATTTGATTAATATCTTAACTATTAACTATTAACTATTATCTATTATCTATCAACTCTACTCCCTCTGATCCAGATCATCACGCCAACCAAGATCAGGGCCATGGGCGGGAGTATCATGAGGCCGTTGTTGAGATAGCCGATTTGGTAGAGGGCCTTGGGTATAACCTGATGATTCCAGAGGGTGCCGGAGCCGAGCAGTTCGCGGAAGAAGGCCACGACCACTAGCACCAGTCCGTAGCCCACGCCGTTCATTACACCGTCCATAAAGGAGGGCCAGGGTTTGTGCGACAGGGCAAAGGCTTCCAGACGGCCCATGATGATGCAGTTGGTGATGATGAGCCCCACAAACACCGACAGAAGCTTGCTGATTTCGTAGAAATAGGCTTGCAGCAGCAAATCGACCAGCACTACCCAGAAGGACACAATCAGCAATTGCACGATGATGCGGATTCTGGGCGGGATTGTATTGCGTATCAGGGAGATGATAAGATTTGAGAAGGCACAGACCACCGTTACGGAAAGTGCCATGACCACCGCAGGTTTCAACTGTGCGGTAACGGCCAGTGCAGAGCACACACCGAGTGTCTGCACCAATATGGGATTGTCCTTGCTTAACGGTCCTAAATATTTTTTCATTTCTCAATAATCTCCAAACTCTAATCCCTTTTAACCCCTCTCATCATCTCGTCCACCCCTCTCGAAGTGATGGTGGCACCGGAGATGGCATCCACGCGGTTCTCCTCGCGGATATCACCCTCCTGTCCTTTCTTTATCACCCGAACAGAGGTAAATGCACCATTTTGATTGTATAATTTCTTGCCAATGAAGGCATTGGAAAATTCATCGTCCGTGATTTTCGCACCCAGGCCGGGTGTTTCCGATTTGTGGGCGAACGACACGCCTTTGATCGTTGTGCCATCCTCCGACAGCACCACATAGCCCCAGATAGGTCCCCAGAGCCCTTTGCCATTCACGCGCACCACGATTCCGGAATTGCCATCTGCACAACGGATGCGATACTGCTCACTGGGCTCATTCCCCATTTCAGGTTCTGCGATTTCCTGGAAAAAAGAAACGACATTCTTTTTAGAAATATCCTTATAACCAGCGGCTTTCAAGATTTGCTGGTATTTTTCCCGAGTTACATTGGCATCCCTTTTCGGTCTTAAACCAATGGATACCGACGCCAGCACCACGCTGATGAGAAGCACCAGCGCACTGACATATACATATATATAGGTATTGCTGAATTTTCTCACTTTGACTGGTTTTGCTGGATTATTTGTTTTTGACGCTTGCGGATATGGGCTTGCACCACGCAATAATCAATAAGCGGGGCGAATATGTTCATCAGCAGGATGGCGAGCATCATGCCTTCGGGATAGCCTTTGTTGAGTGTGCGTATGAGGATGGCGAGCACGCCAATGAGCAGGCCGTAGATGTATTTGCCGGTTTGGGTGTGTGCAGCCGTTACCGGATCGGTGGCCATAAACACTGCTCCGAAGAGGAATCCGCCCATGAGAATCTGATCGTAGCCTGCCATGGAACAAAGTCCTGTTATCCTGCAGATTACCGCTGTTACATAGCCGCCCGTAAAGACAGAGAACATGATGCGCCAGTCGGCCACTTGTGTGAAAATGAGGATAGCTGCACCAAGAAGGATGGCAATCTTGCAGGTCTCGCCGATGCAACCCGGGATGGTGCCGACAAACATCTCCCAAGTGGAAGGCATCGCCTCCGGGCGGCCGTTCATGACGAGGGCCAAGGGTGTGGCGCCGGTAACGGCATCCGCACCGCCGGAAACCCAGACCTTGTCGCCGGAGATGACTGACGGATAGGCAAAGAAGACAAAGGCGCGGGCCAGCAGCGCGGGATTCAGGAAGTTATAGCCCGTGCCGCCGAACACCTCCTTGCCGAAGAGCACGGCAAAGGCGGTGGCTACAGCCACAATCCACAACGGCACATCCGGTGGCATAATCATCGGGATAATGAAACCCGTGACGAAGAAGCCTTCCGCCACCTCCTCTTTTCGGATTTGCGCAAACAATACCTCCACTGCCAGACCACTGACGTAGGTGACGATGACCAACGGCAGCCATTTCAGGAAACCGTACCAAAGGCAGGGCCACAAGACGGTTTCCCCACCAATGGCGAGAAAATGCTGATAGCCCACATTCCACCAACCGAACAACAGGGCGGGAGAAAGTGCAATCATCACTGTGATCATGATGCGCTTCATGTCCACGGAATCCCGGATATGACTGCCCTGGTCGGTAATGGTTGCCGGCGTGCGCAGAAAGGTGTCCATGGCGTCAAGCAGTGCGTTGAATTTCTTGGGCATCAGCGTTGTTTTTCGAAAGTGCAAAGATACACATAATTTTTTTGCAATGATTGTTGTAACCTTTTGTTTTTTACGCATCATAATAATAGAAAAAAAATTATATTTGCGACGTTTTAATTATGTAATTCCTATGGAAAAGAAAGCATTTGCGCAATATATGCCCTTATTTGTTGGGCTGTTCCTGATTTTTGGTTTTGTGGCCTGCGACAGTATTTTACCTGATACACCACAACCCATTGATTATCCCCTTGAAGAGCAAGAACCTGTCACCAATGATTTCACTCTGCTAAAGGCTTGCATTGGCAAATCCCAGTCGGAGGTTTCTGCACTATTGACAAACCATGATTTTTCCGCAGTAAGTGGCGACAAGTTTTTAAAAACGGAGGATGGAGTCACCAAGGAGGT
>CAJODA010000007.1 GCA_905233745.1 uncultured Bacteroidales bacterium | reverse complement strand
AGCAAGCGAAACCGATAATATGATTCCCGATAATGAGTTAAAGGATGGCGGGCAATGGCCTCAACAACATTATGGGCGACTTTCGGAGAGGTATGGATGGATAGAATTTCCTCATATTCTGACAGTATCTCATTGCTCACACAAAGGCGATACTTTCCACCAAGAAAGTCAGACCAAATTCTATGATAAGGACTCTTGGTAGGAAGGGCTTGGATTAAGGCGTTGGTGTCAAGAACCACGTATCGCATACGCTAAACGGTTTTGTAGGGTGTTCTCAAATGTTGGCCACGGAGTTCGTCCAGCTTTTCCTGGTTAAAGGTGCCGTCTTCACGTTGCGCCTTCTCGGCAAAGAATAGCGAGATGGTTAGCTTCAGCGCATCCAAATCCTCCTGCGAGTTGACATTGGCCGCTGCATTCATCAGCTCCAACTGCGCCATTTGCGAATATGTCATATTGTTATTCATTCTATATCAACTTAAAATCGCCGCAAAGATACTCATTTATTAGTATAAACGCCCAAAAATCTCGATCTTCGAACCGATATGCCTGCGGTTCGAAGACTGTGTTTTTATAATGTATTGTAGTTCAATATTTTATGTTTTTGTGGTAAGCCGTATAAAACCTCATTTTGACCCGTTTCTGTCCCGATTTAAACGAACGTAGAGACGTGCCATGGCGCGTCTCTACAGATGAGCGGTAGACGGGGTTCGAACCCGCGACCTGCGGCTTGGGAAGCCGCCGCTCTGCCAACTGAGCTACTACCGCATTTATAGTTAAGAGTTAAAAGTTAATAGATAATAGTTAACTCTCGAATTGCCAAAGAACGAACTGCTCACTGATCACTAAACATTGAACCGAATATGCAAGATATCCCCGTCTTGCACCACGTAGTTTTTGCCCTCGACAGCCAACTTTCCAGCCTCCTTGCATTTGAGTTCGGAACCAAGCTGAACGAGATCGTTGTATTTGATGACCTCGGCGCGGATGAACCCGCGTTCCAGATCGCTGTGGATGACACCCGCCGCCTGCGGAGCCAACATGCCCCGCTTGATGGTCCAGGCACGGTTTTCCTTGCCGCCTACTGTAAAGAACGAGATAAGATCCAACATTTTGTACGCCGCACGAATCACCTTGTTCACGCCAGGTTCCGTCAGTCCGACATCTTCCAAGAAGACCTTGCGATCCTCTTCACTCTCCAGTTCGGCGATTTCAGACTCGATCTTGGCCGCAATCACCAGCATTTCACCTCCGTTTTCCTCCACATATCTCTTCACCGCTTCAGAATAGGCGTTGCCGTTCACGGCATCCTCATCATTCACATTGCAGACAAACAGCACGGGTTTTTCGGTCAGCAGCATCATGTCGGCCACCACCGCATGCTCATCGTCTGTAACTTCCAGTGTTCGAACATTCTGGAATTTTTCCAAATGCTCCTTGTATTTTTTCAGCACCTCATAATCATGTTTGGCGTTCTTATCGCCGATCTTGGCGGCTTTCTCCACCTTCGTGATTTTGCGGTCTATCTGTTCCAGATCTTTGCACTGAAGCTCAAAATCCACAATCTCTATATCGCGGACAGGGTCCACGGAGCCCTCCACATGTGGAAGGGCGGGATTGTCGAAACAGCGAAGCACATGAATCAGAGCATCGCAGAGACGCACGTCAGCGAGGAAGCTGTTGCCGATACCCTCGCCTTGGCTTGCACCCTTGGCCAAACCAGGAATGTCCACCAAGTCCAAATTAGCGTAAACCAGCTTGTCAGCCTGGATAAACGTATTAATATTGGTCAGACGCTCGTCGGGAACGGCACATACTCCGATATTGGATTTATTCGTGCTGTATGCAAACTCCGTTACCGCAGCTTTAGTGTTCGATATGCAGTTGAACATCGTCGTCTTTCCGGAGTTGGTCAGTCCCACTATGCCACATTTTAGGCCCATATTCTTCTGTTTTGATCTGTTTTTGTCCCACACTGCGCTTCGCTGGCATGGGGGTTGTCTGATTCTCGTTTTCTCCCCCACACTGCGCTTCGCTTGTATGGGGTTATTTGCACTTCGTGCGTTTTGCCTCTTCGAGGCTGCTTAATGAATATCTTCCTTCAAAAAAATCCTTCGGCTATCGTTAGAATCCCAGAACAACGTCTTCCACGTGATCGATTTCGGGAAGGTAGTGTTTGATGGTTTGTTCCACTCCGTTCTTGAGGGTCATTTTGGCGTGCGGGCAGGTGCCGCAAGCTCCCTGCAATTTCACTTTCACCACATTGTCTGAGGTGAGTTCCACAAAATCAACATCTCCTCCATCTTCTTGCAAATAGGGTCTGATTTGGTCGATGATGGACTTCACTTTCTGTTCGAGTGTAGCATTTTCCATTCTGATACTGTTTTGGATTCGGCGGCAAAGGTACACAAAAATCCGGAATCTTATTATGGGCATGGAAAAAAATCACCCATATTTATTATTTTTGCCGCCGGTAAGAAAAAAATGAAACAGCACAAGCACATCTATCTTCCTGTCATTTTTGGCGTACTGCTACTGTTCTGCGCCATTGGCGCCATTTTTATCGGGGCCATTGACATTCCATTCAAGCTGGTATGGGGTAGTTTTCTGCACAGGTTGAACATTTCCGGGGGCATCATCGTGCCGGCATACTACGACATGGCCATCTGGCAGCTGCGTCTGCCGCGCATAGTGATGAGTCTGCTGGCTGGCGCCTCGCTCGCCGTTTGCGGCTGTGTGTTCCAAAGCATTTTCCGCAACCCCATCTGCGACCCTTACATCCTGGGCATCTCCTCCGGCGCCTCGCTCGGCGCCGCCATCGCCATTATCCTTGGTTGGGACATCTCCCTGTTTGGCATCACCATCCCCGCATTGCTCACCGCACTGCTCACGCTTGTATTCATCATGGGCATCGGACGATTCTCCCGCCACAGCTCCACCCAAACCCTCCTGCTCACCGGCATCGCCCTCAACTTCTTCATCTCCTCTGTTATCACTCTGCTGATTGTTGTCAACCAACAGTCGATGAACAAGATATACTTCTGGACCATGGGCAGCCTGGCCACCGTGTCCTGGGGTGAAATAGGATGGCTGATACCCGTCGTTCTATTGGTTCTAATCGTCTTGTATTACCATTCCAAAGACCTGGACATCATGCAAATGGGCATGGAATCGGCGCACAGCATAGGTGTGAACACCCAGCGCACCACCCTTGTGGTGCTGGTTGCCTCTTCCATTCTGATCGGGGTGGTGGTCTCTTTCTGTGGTGTTATCGGCTTCATTGGACTTATCGTGCCGAACATCGTCCGCATCCTGTTCGGCGGCGGCAATCGGCGGCTATTCACCTACGCCATTCTCTTCGGCGCATTCTTCCTGCTGATTGCGGACACGCTGGCACGCACGATTGCCGCACCTTCGGAGCTGCCGGTGGGAAGCATTACCGCTTTGGCAGGTGCGCCTTATTTCATCTACCTTTTGATCAGGAACAAACCCTCACCGCAACGTTAACCCGGATTACTGGGTTACCGAACCGTCTTTCAATGCCTTCCTATACAGTTCGTCAACGTGCTTGTTGATAAACTGCTGTCTGCGCTGATTCACCAACATCATACGAACAGCAGCCTGCTCCTCTCTCGTTTCATTGGCAGATCTACGACTCTTATGATCCAATATCACCAGCAGATAACGGCTTCCGCCAGCCACCTTGTCCACATATTGGTGATTGTTCTTCAAGTCGCCCTCCTCTATGTCGAAAGGCACTTCAGTTTGAATATCATCCAAATAAAGCCATGTCTGATCGTCCAAAATATACTCCACAGAGTCGCCCAACAAACGGGTCAGTTCCTCTTTTCCATTCACTCGCCGGTCTTCGTCAAACAGGATTCTTTTCACCTGATCTGCCAATTTGGATTTTTCTGAGAGCTTCACATAATTGAGCCTGACAATCTCTTTGTCCTCAGAATAACGTTTGTCGAAATCACGCGAAAAGGACCTGATTTCACTTTCAGAGATTGAAAACCGCGACGTGTCGGAAACCAGCTTGTCGTAATAAGCGTTGATGAGCAAACTGCGGCGATAATCCTCCATTTTTTTATCGAAGTTCTTCTCCCTAAGGGACAGGGTTCGCTCTGCCTCGTGCAGCACCAGCTGTTCTTTCACCCAGTTGTCGATGTAGTCCTTCACCATTGCCACACTATCCTCCGCGGAAAGGCCAATAGGCAGATTTTCCTCAATCTCCGACAAATAGAGTTTGTGGTAATACACCTGAGCCATAATCTTGTCGCGTTTTTGCTGGCAAGAAATGAGGCTCACGACGGCAAACAGGAGAAGAACAACCTTTTTCACGTTATTTTTTCAAGATGGAGCGGAAGACTTTTTCGTCCACGGTAACCGGATACTTCGCATTCAGTTCCTTCAGCCATTCCGCCTCCAAATATTCCTGATATTTATTGATTACCATAGCACGCACTTCATCCAGCGGTTTGAAAGTGGCTTGGCCTGTGGAGTCAACGGCAGGAAAATCCGTTTTGATTGTCTCATAATAGGCTTCCAGGGCCAGTGAGTCCTCCACAGCCGCATTCCACACTCTCTTTGCGTTGATTTCATAAAGCAGCATGCCGTCATGGAATTCTGCAACCAGGTTCCTATATTCCGGATATTTGGTTTTGAGGTGATTCCTTTCATAATTCATCATAGCTTCGGAAACGAATTTCGGGAAAAGGCTTTCAAGGAAGGAAGGAATTGTTCCCTTCTGATTGGAACCCTTATAGCGTGCAAAGAAGTGTGCAAACTGTTCTGCTGTGAGTGCGGTGTCCGCGAAAGTGCACATCGGTTTCAGCTTCTGGATGCCGGGGAGCGTTTCCGCATCTTCAGTCGAAGAAGAGAAATACGAGGGTTGCAGCTTCTTGTCGAAGAATTTCATAGCAGCATTCTTTCCGCTCTCATTATAGTTGTACTCGCTTTTCAATTTAGCAATGAAAGAGTCTTTGCTCTTATGGGAGCGCGGGTCGTGGCTCAATCTGCTCTTGAGAATATAACGGCCTTCTTCATTCATATTCACGTACATAATGGAGTCGAGTCTGATGAAATGCCAGCCTATTGCAGTGGGGATGGCGTCAGACACCTCGCCCGGTTTCAAGTGGATGGCCGCTGACACGTATGCCCCGGGGCGTTTGCCAGGGGTAAACGGCAGCATGACACCACCCTTGTCCTTGTTGCCCTCATCCTCAGAAAACTCGCGGACCAGATCCTCAAAGGAAGAGGAACCGTCACGGAGACGGCGATTCACCTCCTGAATTTTCGAATGCACCTCAGGTCTCACCACGGATGCAAGGGCCAAAGTGTCGGAAATGAAAATCTGGGACACGAAAATCTGGGACATAGCAGGCACTTTCTCCTGAACATAGACCAGGTGATAACCGAACTGGGTACGCACCGGCATGGAGATTTCGCCCACGGGGGTGCTGAATGCAGCACATTCGAAGGGGTAGATCATCTCCAACACAGAGAAGAAACCCAGCTCCCCACGGTTGCCACGCTGCAAACGGTTCGACTGAGGGTTGACGAAATCACGTGCAGACTTGTCCTCCGAATACAGGTAAGCGGCCTCATTGAAGTCCATGCCGTTCAAGATTTTCTCCCGGATCTGCATGATTTTGTTATAGGCGGCCAAGGTATCCTTCGGGGAAGCATTGGGGCTGCACATTATCAGAATATGGGAAGCTCTGACCTGACTCTTCGCACGCTCGAAAGCTTCGTCCAACAGCTGCTCGCTCACCTCAGTGTCAATCAGATACTGTTGGGCCGACTGGTTCTCATAAGAGGCCAGTTCGCGGATAAAAGCGTCTGAGGTGTCCATTTTCAGTGACTCCGCCTCCTGCACCTTCATCCTGTACTTGACAAACAGATCCAGATACTCCCTAAGGTCTTTCTCGCTTGCCTCCGAAATATTGTTGTTTTTCTGATAGGCACTGACGAATTCACCTTTGGTAATGCTCTCGTTTCCCACTTTTACCAATACGTCCTGATTGCTTTGTGCAAACAGAGAGCCAATACAAAGAAAAGCGAACAGAAATGATGTGATTCTTTTCATTTTACCGTACTTAATAATGTAATCTTTCAAAGGCTGCAAAAATACATTTTTTTCAGTTTACGTATATATTCCTATTTTTTAAGTTTCAAATTGAATTTTTGTAGAAAAAATGTACTTTTGCCGTTTTGCAAATTGCATGCTGATTTGGGATGATATGTTTCAACTGCTATAATATCTAATCAAAATGGAAAATGAAATTGAGAAATGTGCGGAGCTTCTGGCGGCAGGGAAAGTCATTCTGTATCCCACTGATACTGTGTGGGGTATAGGCTGCGATGCCACCAATGAAGAAGCGCTCATGAAAATCTATCACATCAAACAACGTGACGAGAAAAAGAGCATGATTATCCTGCTTGACACGGCTGAGCGTCTGCCCATGTATGTGAGGGACATCCCCCTTATTGCCTGGGACCTCATCCCGCATGTTTCCCGCCCCACCACATTCATCTATCCCACCGCCCGGAATCTGCCCGCCAAGCTTGTGCACAATGACGGCACCATCGCCATCCGCATTGTACAGCAGGAGTTCTGCCGTCGCCTTATCCGTGCCCTCGGGAAACCCATCATCTCCACTTCTGCCAACATAGCCACCCTCCCCACTCCACAAACTTTCAGCGACATATCTCCGGAAATCATTCGCCAGATGGATTACGTGGTGCCTCAATCTTATGCATCTTCTTTTGATTACAAGCCCTCTCGACTCATCAAGTTCCTCGACGACTATAATTTCACCGTATTAAGAGATTAACAATGAACCATACCGCTGTTTTCGCCGGCTCGTTCTCCCCTTTCACCAAAGGGCACGAGGATATTATTCGGAAAGCTTTGCCGCTTTTTGACAGAATCTTCATCGCCATAGGCCACAATCACAACAAAAAGGACGCCTTCAGCGTTGAAGAACGCATGAACTGGATTAAAGCGCTCTATCCGAACAACCCCAAAATCGAGGTCCTTGCATACGAAGGGCTTACGGTGGATTTGTGTGGGAAGCTGGGGGCGGCGTATCTCATACGTGGCGTGCGCAACAATCTGGATTTCCAAGCCGAGCAGGAGTTGTATCTCATCAACAAAAAGCTGTCACCGGCAGTGGATACCATTCTGATACCCTCTTCCCCGGAATGGGCCACCGTGTCATCCTCACTCGTCCGCGAGCTCTGGCAGCTGGGCGCTGATTATTCTCCCTTTGTCTCATTCAAACTTCCTGAAAGAGCCTCATAATGCGTTACCGGGCGGTCATATATAAGATATGTTGTGCAGTTCTGGCACTGTGCCTCGGCGCCCGCGCCGCAGCACAAGACCCTGTCACCATTACCGGCGACGCGCCCTTCGCCTCTAATGAAGAAATCCGACTGCTCGTTTATGACGACCTCCTCAACAGCATTCCCAGAGTGGTGGCCACCGACAAGATTGACCGCAACGGCCATTTCAAACTCACCTACCAGACCAACCGTATCAGGCCCGTGCAGCTCGCCATCCGAACCACCAAAGCCGACTTCTACGTGGTCCCTTACCATGAGTATCGCTTCCATATAACCACCGACACAGCCCTTTTTGGGATGATCAACCCTGAAAAATATGGCGGGTTCCTACACATCACCACCGACAAAACCGACACAGCCGACCTTAACTACAAAATCAACCGGTTCAACCGCTTCTTTGACGATGCAATGGGCTATTACGGTTTCCGGCTCACGTACGACCGCGATCCAGACGCCTATGACACGTTGATGCAACTGTTGAACAGCCGTTTCAACATTCATTATAACCCGGAGAATTTCTATACCTCATACATTTATTACACCTGCGGGCTGGTGGACAAGCTGTGCAAGCCCAAAGACATGCAAAATTTGTACGAGCGTTACTTCAGCCATGATGATGTGCTGTACGATAATCCCGCATACATGATCTTGTTCAACAACGTCTATACGAACTACCTGTACAACTCGAAATACATTTCCAAGGATTTGCTGACGCGGACCATCAACGAGAATCCCGATTATCTGTCACTGTTCAATGAAGCGGGCCGCGACCCCATGTTGGTTAGCGAGCGCCTCCGCGAGCTGGTAATCGTTCGCAACCTCATCGATTTCTACAACAAAGAAGAGTTTGACAGAGGCAATATCATCCAACTGCTGAAATATATCCAGTCTTCCTCGCACTTCCCTGAGCATATCACCTACATCAAAAATGCTCTGAACCTGCTCTCCCCAGAACCCGATGCCGACTATTCCATCACGCTTAAAAACGAGAAGGGTAAAAACACGGACTTTAAACAGTTCGAGGGGAAAGACATTTATATTCACATTTTCCAGAGCGACTGCATAGACTGTATTCGGGAGATGATGATTTTAAAAGACTTAAACAAACAGTACGGCAGCAAGATTCAGTTTGTGAGCCTGAATGTAGATATGAACAAGGCGGATTACGACCACTTCTGCAAGCAGTACAAGGACATGTTCGATTGGCCAGTGCTCTACTTCAACGGCAACTACGACTGGCTGATGTCACATCAAGTGGAGACGCTGCCGGATTACATGATTGTGAACTCTAACGGAAGAGTGCTGTACCGCAACGCCCCTTCACCAGAGCAAGGACTGTCGGGATACCTGATGAAACGCTTCCCTCCGGAGGAAAATGATGACGAGAACCCGTTGTTTAGGCGATGAACGATTAGCAATGAACGAATTAACACCAAATACATATAAAGATGAAAAAATTGATTTTATTGGTTGCGACTTTTGCATTGTGCGTTTCAATAAGTGCACAGGAAGTGGAAAAGGACAAGCATCTCGCAAAACTGCCGGCGGTGGACATCAAGACATTAGACGGCAAAGTATTCAACACTGCAGACATCCAAAATGATGGCAAGCCTGTAATTATCAGTCTGTGGGCCACTTGGTGCAAGCCCTGCATCTCTGAACTGGTAGCCATTGCCGACGAATATGAAGATTGGGTGGAAGAGACCGGCGTGAAGCTCTACGCAGTGTCCATTGACGATGCCAAGACCTCTGCACGTGTCGCCCCATTCGTCAATGGGAAAGGCTGGGAATACACTGTCTTACTGGACGTAAACTCAGACTTCAAGCGTGCCATGAATGTCAACGATGTGCCGTACTTGTGCATCCTGAACGGTAATGGTGAAATTGTCTGGCAGCACACCTCCTATGCGCCCGGCGGTGAAGAGGAGGTTTTCGAGGTTTTGAAAAGCCTGGTGAAAAAATAACTAAAACACATTGTATGAGAAAACTTATACTTCTGCCGGCACTTTGTCTGCTGGCATTTTCAGCCTTTGCCCAACATCAGTTCGGCAACAGCCGTATCAGCGGCGACTTTGGCTTCAACGGCATGTACTACATTCCCGACTCCCTGATCGGCGCCGAGAAAGTGGACTCCAAAGTCAGGGGGAACGCCTTCATCAACCTGCTTTATTCCAACGGCGGTTTTTCGGCTGGCCTGCGCTATGAGTATTACCAATTCCCTTTGATTGATTTTGAGAAAATCAACTACAAGGGCCAAGGCATTTCCTATTTCTTTGTCGATTATAAGAACAGCTTCATCCAGGTGACAGCCGGTAATTTCTACGAACAGTTTGGAAACGGTCTGACGCTCCGCGCATACGAGGATCGCCAATTGGGCATTGACAACAGTCTGTTGGGTGGCAGAATAAAGGTAACTCCGTACAAGGGCGTGTACATCAAAGGTGTATGGGGCATTGAAAGACTCAACTTTGAATCATACATCGGGCGCAAGGATTTCGTCAGAGGTCTGGACGCCGAGCTCTCCTTCGGCGAGATGTTCCCCAAGTTACAAGAAGCAGGCTTCGTGGCCAATGTGGGCGGTTCTTTCGTCAGCAAGTTCGAGAAAGCTGACGAGGAAATCAACGTTAGCGTATATCCGGGCACCGACAGTGCAACCACTGGCGTCATTCCTGTGAACAAGATTCCACAGAACGTAGCCTCTTGGGCGGCACGCATGAGTTTTGGCTACAAAGGGTTTCGTTTTGACGGCGAGTACGCACAAAAGATGCAGGACCCCAATATCACCAATGACTTCATCTACAAAAAAGGCGATGCTCTGTTTCTTTCGGCCACCTACTCCATGAAGGGATTTGGTATAGCTGCCTCCTTCATCCGTGCCGACAACATGGATTTCCGCAGCCAACGCATGGAGAAAGTCAACTCCCAGTTGTACATCAACAACATTCCGGCCATCAATCGCCAGTACTCATACCAATTGATCAGCGACTACAGCTATGCTTCGCAGCCCAACAGCCAAATCGGTGTCCAGCTGCAGGTCAACTATCAGATTCCGAAGAATTCAAAATTGGGCGGCAAATATGGCACAGACCTTACCTTTAACTTCTCACGCTTCCACAACACCGACCAAAAGCCCGTAGCGCTGGCGTCCGAATATGGCACACCATCAGGCACCGAAGGTTACACCTCCAGCTTCTTCAAGTTCGGTCCGGAATTGCTCTACCAGGACATCGGACTTGAAATCAGCCATCGTTTCACGAAAAAATGGAAATGGATTTTAGCTTACAATTACATCACCTATAATTTGGAAAAACTACAGGGGCATGAGGGTATGATGCGTGGTCATCTGGTGGCTTCAGACCTTCAATGGAAAGTCACGCCCAAACACTCTCTCCGTCTTGAGCTACAACATTTATACACCAAAGATGATGACGGCAGTAGCATATACGGAATGCTGGAATACGCCATCACCCCCCATTGGTTCATCTCCATTGGTGATGAGTACAACTATGGAAACCCGGATCCTGTAAGACGGTTGCACTACTTCAATGTTGCCGGAGCCTTTGTGTGGAATACAACGCGCATAGCGCTGAACTTCGGAAAAACAAAGGAGGGAATCCTCTGCATCGGTGGCGTATGTCGCGCCGTGCCCGCATCCTATGGCATGGGATTGTCTGTAACCACCTCCTTCTAAACCATTTCAATCATCCATCTATGAAAAATCATAACACAATGAGAAATACATTCGTTTTTATGACCATTCTGGCCTCCATGCTGTTTTTCGGTTGTGACCGTATTGAAAGCCCCTATCTGACCCTTTCAGAAACAGAAGAGGTGACCGTTGATTTTCCCGATTTGGATATCAACAGCGTATATCGGAAAGTGCTGATTGAGGAATTCACAGGGCATCGCTGTTTGAACTGCCCTACTGGTCATCAGAAATTGGAAGAACTGCACGGACTGTTCGGGGACACATTGGTAATCGTGGGTATCCATGCCGGAGCTTTGGCTGTTCCCAACGAGGGCGAAGGCTATCCCTATGATTTCCGCACCGAAGTCGGCAACGAGCTCGCACAGGAGTTCAACATTGACGGCATTCCGGCAGCCATTATCAACCGTTATCCGCAAGCCGGCGGCTGGGGCCCCGCGCGCTGGCTCACCAAAATCAATGCCGTTGACCGCAGCAAGCCGCTTGCCGCTATCCAGCTTATCAACGAGTACAATGCGCAGACGGGCATGCTCAAGGCCAACGCGCAGGTGACCCTCTTGGAACCCTGCTCCAATCAGCTTCGCCTTGCCTTTTATCTGATTGAAGACGGCATCGTGAAACCGCAGCTGAACGGTACGGAGTATATCGAAAACTATGTTCACAACCATGTACTGCGTGCCAGCCTGAACGGCACCTACGGTACGCTGCTCAACACCAATGGATACCTTGAAACGGGAAAAGGATACACACTTGCACATAAAATCAACCTGTCCGGACTCGATTGGAACCCGGCTAACTGTACGGTGGTGGCCATCCTGTACGACCGTACCGCCGGCGACGTGCTGCAGGTGGAATCGCAAAAAGTGATGTAACGTTGGAGGTTCCGCAACAATAAAGCGTGGTGTTTAACGTTGGGGGTTCCGCCGCATGCGGCGGAATGGTGATAAAGATGCACGGCCATGCATCTCATTAATTAGTAAAAATCGAAAATATGAAAATAACAGCAATCGAACCTATTGGCATCAGCGAAGCCAAGGCGCAAGAAATCGCCGAGCAGTTGGCAAAACACAATCTTGAATTTCAGTGTTATAGAGACAGGAAAGAGGATGATTCCACATTGGTGGAAAGAATGATAGACGCGGACATCGTCATCGTATCCAACATCAAAATCGGTTCAGCTGTTTTGTCGCAGTGTCCCAAACTGAAGCTGCTGGACGTGGCTTTCACGGGTCTGGACCACATTGACCTTGCATATTGTGAAGCGCACGACATCAAGGTGGTGAACGCTTCCGGTTATGCCACGGAGGCTGTAGCCGAGCTGGCTATCGGCCTTATGATAGACGTATATCGCCACATCACCGCACTGGACGCAGATACGCGCCAGGGCGGTACGCGCAACAACTTCCTGGGCCGTGAGCTCCGGGGCAAGCGGGTCGGCATCGTGGGCACGGGTGCTATCGGCGCACGCACCGCGCAACTGCTCCAGTGCTTCGGTTGCGAAGTGGTGGCCTGGAGCCGGAGCCAGCGCCAGGAGGTGCTGGACATGGGCGTGGCCTACCTGCCGCTGGAAGAACTGATGCGCACGTGCGACATCATCTCGCTGCACGTGCCCCTGACCGCTGAAACCCATCACCTGATCTCACGCGAACTGCTCGCACAGTGCAAGTCCACCGCCGTGCTCATCAACACCGCACGCGGCAATGTGGTTGACATGGATGCCTTGGCTGAGGCCCTGACCAATGGACGTCTGGCCGGTGCCGGCATCGACGTGTTCGAGAAGGAACCACCCCTTGCTCCCAACCATCCCCTGTTGCAAGCCCCTAATTGCGTAGTAGTCCCCCACGTGGGATACGCCACCCGCGAAGCCTTCGACGACCGTATCGACATTGTAATCCATAATATATACCGCGAATTGAATATCACGAATTCATAACCTCGACGGTTGGAAATGCGGTTTACCATAATGAGACGCGGTAAACCGCGTCTCTACTCTAAACCCTCAACTCTAAACTTTAATGATTCAAATCAACAAACTCTCTGTCAACTTCACCGGCGATTTTCTGTTTCGCGACATCTCCTTTGTGGCGGGCGACCGCGACCGTATAGGATTGGTCGGCCACAATGGGGCGGGCAAATCCACATTGCTCAAAATCATCCACCGTGAAATGGAACCCGCTTCCGGCACCATGGTCATCACGACCGGTTTCAAAACAGGGTATCTGCCGCAGGAACTGGCCGAAACTTCCTACAAAACGGTGTGGGAGGAAACCATCTCGGCATTTGTGGAGGTAAAGCAGTTGGAGAATAAAATCCAGCGGCTTACACGTGAGTTGTCGGAGCGTACGGATTATGAATCAGTAGAATATGCGCAGCTGGCGCAGCAGTTGTCGGATGCCAACGACCGCCACCAGCACTTGGGCGGCAACACCATAGAGGGTGAGGCTGAGAAAGTGCTCTGCGGCATGGGATTCAAACGCTCCGACTTCCAGCGTCCCATGGCAGAGTTCAGCAACGGCTGGCAGATGCGCGTCTGTCTGACCAAAATCCTGTTGCAGAAACCTGAGATTGTGCTTCTCGATGAGCCCACCAACCATCTTGACATCGAATCCATCCAATGGCTGGAGGACTATTTGGCCAACTATGACGGCTGCGTGATTCTGGTGTCCCACGACCGCGCTTTTCTCGACCGGGTGACAAATCGGACGGTAGAGATCACCTGCGGCACCATTCAGGATTACAAGTGCAGTTATTCGCAATATGTGGAGCAGCGTTTGGAACGCATCGAGCACCAGCAGGCCGCGTATGAAAACCAACAGCAGCAAATAGCGCAGATTGAGCGCTTCATCGAGCGTTTTCGCTACAAGGCCACAAAGGCGCGGCAGGTGCAGAGCCGCATCAAGATGCTGGAAAAAATGGACCGCGTGGAGATTGACGACTATGATTCTTCATCCATTACGTTTAAGTTTCCGCCGGCGCCACACTCCGGCCGTATGGTGGTGGACTCCAAACAGCTCTCGTTGGGTTACGGTGCGCTGAATGTACTGGACAAGGTGGACTTCCATCTTGAGCGCGGTGAGCGCGTGGCCTTCGTGGGCCGAAACGGCGAAGGCAAATCCACTATGGTGAAAGCTATTGTCGGGGAACTCGCCCCTCAGGGCGGACAACTGGAACTCGGGTATCAGGTGGTGATTGGCTATTATGCCCAGAACCAAGCCAAACTTCTCGATCCAGAAAAGACTGTATTTGAAACAATCGACGATGTGGCCGTTGGCGACATCCGCCCGAAAATCAGAACCATACTTGGCAGTTTCCTCTTCGATACAGAAGCCACCGAAAAGAAGGTGAAAGTACTCTCCGGCGGCGAGAAGGCCCGTCTGGCGCTCGCCAAGCTCCTGCTATCGCCTTTCAACCTGCTCATCCTCGACGAGCCGACCAACCATCTGGACATGCCCTCCAAAGACGTGCTCAAGAATGCCCTGCTGCAGTATGAGGGCAGCCTGATACTGGTTTCCCACGACCGTGACTTTCTGCAAGGACTCTCCACCAAGACATACGAGTTTAAAGACAAGCAACTTCGGGGCTATACGGGAGATGTGTACGACTTCCTCCAACAGCGCAAGATTGAATCCCTCAACGAGCTGCAGCGCAACATGGCTACCGGTACAAGCAATGGTGAAAAGGCCGTCTCCAGCAACAAGGAGAGTTATGAGCGCCGAAAAGAACAGGAGGCTGCAGAACGCAAGAAGAAAAACCGCCTGCGCAAACTGGAAGGGGAAATGGAGGTGTTGCACCAGCAGGTGGCTGAAATTGAAGCCAAACTCGAGCAACCTGACCTCTATGCCGCGGAGATTGCCTCCGGAGAACTGTACAAGGCCTACGATACGGCAAAGCAGCAACTGGAGGAGAAAGAAATGGAGTGGTTAGACCTTAGTGTGTAACCATTTCGACCGTCAAGAAACCAAAGTGTTTTTCGATTTTATCTGTCCGGCAAGTTCTTCCATTGTGCAATGGAACAGATGAATCTATCCGAAAAAATTGTTTCAATATCACAATTACAAGCGTCTTTCAGCACGCTCTTCATATTGTTATGGATACCTTCCCCGCTGAGTTTCAGGACAGCTTCCTTTTTAGTCCATATACCCAGGAACTCCTTTGCAGGATCAGGTGCAGCGTTGATACGATTCTGTTCTTCCGTGTCCATGGTGTAGGCAATCAACTCAGGGGTGACTCGCCGTAGGGTCTCCACATCTACCCCCACTGGCCGGTCGCTAATGGCGCACACGGCCACATGACCAGAATGACTGAAGTTAAAGTGAATGTCAGGATGACCGATAAGGAAAGGCTTCCCGTCAGGATTGTAGCCAAAAAGGGGATTCTCCGATATGCCGTACTCCTCATACAAGCCTTGTTTCAGCAGAAGATAGACAGCGAGACACAGACGCTGTCCTGTCTCATGCCGGAAACGAAGGGCCTGTTCCCGCCGCTGTTCGGAGACTTGCTCCAGGGCAGAGGAAAGTTCCAGTTCTTCTGCATGTTCGTTAATATAAATCATATATCGGCCGATTCTCTAAAAAAGATAATCTTGAAATTGCAGCCGCAAACATACATAAAAAATTGAGAAATCATAACTACCTACTATTACATTGTTTTTGTATATTTGCCAGCTTTTTTTAAAACAATTCTCTAAAAAACAACAACTACTTAATAATCAACAAAAATAATTACGCGTATGTACAAGATTCATCATCACCCCATACTGGATATTCCAGAAAATGAAATCGTTTCGTTTGAATATCGGGGACAACAGGTACAAGCACAAAAAGGTTACACCATCGCATCGGCCCTCCATCAGGCAGGGTTTCCCATTCACAGTCACAGCCTTACCGGCCGTGAGCGCAGCATGGACTGCGGCATCGGCAAATGCGGCGCCTGTGAAATGCTCGTGGATGGCGTTGTTAAGCGCATCTGCGTCACCCTGGTGGACGGTGTGAAGAAGGTGGAGGAGATCGCCTCCAACCACCTGCCTGCGGAAACTGCCGCCAAACCTGCCACTGCACCCAAGGTCTTCAAGACTGAGGTGGCCATTGTCGGTGCAGGTCCCGCCGGCCTGGCATGCCGCGAACAACTCAACAAGTTCGGCATTCCCAACATCGTGATTGACAACAATGACCGTATTGGCGGACAATTCACTATGCAGACCCACCAGTTCTTCTTCTTCGAGAAAGAGCAGAAATATGGCGGGATGCGTGGTTTTGATATTGCCAAGACGCTTGCCGGCGACGACCATTCCGGCATCATGCTCAACAGTACCGTTTGGGACATTCTGGAGGGCAAGCGCGTGGCTGTCAAAAACATGGAAGACAACAGCATCTGCTTTGTAGATGCCAACTTTTTGGTAGTTGCTACTGGCGCCTTCCCATTCATGCCCACCTTTGAGAACGACGACCTGCCGGGCGTCTATACCGCAGCTGTGGTACAAAAGATGATGAACCTGCAACATACGCTGCTCGGCAAACGCATCCTCACCATCGGAGCCGGCAATATCGGCTACCTCACCTCCTATCAGGCCATGCAGGCAGGTGCCCAGGTGGTGGCTATTGTAGAAGCCATGGATCATGAAGGCGGTTTCCCCGTACAAGCCAACCGTGTGCGCCGTCTCGGCATCCCCATCATCACCTCTCACACACTGCTCAAAGCCATCCCCAACGAGGACCATACCGGCGTAATCGGCGCCGTGATCGCCGAATGCAAGAACTTCAAGCCCGTGCCCGGCACCGAGCAAGTCATCAAAGACATTGACCTCATCAACATCTGTACCGGTCTCAAACCCGACAATCTGATTTTGGAGAAGGGCAAGGTCACCTTCGGCCTCAACACATACGGCGTAGGTGACGCCACCCGCGTGGGCGAAGGTACATGCGCCGTGCTTCGCGGCAAACAGGCTGCTATGGAAATCGCACAATCCTTGAATGTTCGCTTCAACTATGACGACTATCTCGCTGTGACCAAGGATTACGCTGATTCGCAGCAACATCCAATACGCGTCCTCGACAAGCCCAACCGTCCCGCCGGCGACCGGCTGCAAAAGCCATTCGTCATGGCCGACTGTCTCTACGGATTCGCCTGCAACCCCTGCACCTTTGCCTGTCCGCAGGGAGCCATCACCAAAATCGCCACCAACGGCGTGCCTCAAATCGACTATGACAAGTGCATCGGCTGTATGAAGTGTGTGAACCACTGCCCCGGACTTGCCCTGTTTGGATATAATCTGCCCAAAAACTGGCTTTTCCTGCCGTTTGAGTATGACGCGCAAGAGAATGCTGAAGTCTTCCTGGTGGATGACAACGGACAGAAAGTGGGCGAAGGCATCATCGAGAAAATCACGAAAGGTGCCAACAAGACAAACGTGGCCCGCGTGAAAGCCCTGAATGTGGAGGGTGAGAAGATGTTAGAGGTTACCGGTTTCATCCTCAAAGAAAAATATCCAGAACCGCTGAATTGGCAGAAACTGGAAAGCATGGAAGAAGACCCGGCATACGTCTGCCACTGCGACGATGTGAAGATTGAGACCATCTTGGCTGCTGTTAAAGGCAAGAGCATTATTTCCGTGGACGAGTTGAAGCATATTACCCGTATCGGCATGGGCCCGTGTCGTGGCAAGCGCTGTATCCCGCGCGTCAAGCAATTGCTGGCTGGATATGGTGTGGAGGTTGTAGGCGACGCCACTCCGCGAGGCCCGCTCTCCTCACAGCTCAACATTGGTGAACTTGTCCCAAGCGACAAGCCTGCTGAGTTTGTGACCAACGTCAACGGCCAGCCCACCAAGAAGGTGGAGTGCGACGTGTTCGTGGCCGGCGGCGGCATCACTGGCAGCGGCCTGTTCCGCTACTTTGCAGAAGCCGGCAAGAAAGTGGTGCTCTGCAACGCCGACCGCGGTTCCTCCTGGCGCTGCATCGGTGGCGGCCGCCCCAGCTTCTCCGTACCGGAGATTGCCGACATCGCCGAGCACAACCGTGCCATTTTCGAGTCTATCCAAAAAGTAACCAATATCAACTACAAACCCACCCGCTACGTCGGGTTCGCCCACGACGAGGCCAACTACAAGGCATTGGAGAAATCCCTCGAATGGAGCGACGGCTACATGGTGGACAAGAAGGACTTTGTGAAGGAGGTGTCTCCCTACTTCAACCCGAGCCTCAACACCTACCAGGCTGCCTGCATCACAAATGCCTGTTGGCAAGCCACACCCGGTCCGACCATCAACTACATCCGCAACATTGCCATCGAACATGGCGGCGTTCTGCTGGAAGACACCCGCCTGATTGAGGTACAGAAAACCGCCAAAGGTTTCATGGCCCTGGTGAAGACCCATGACAAACAGTATGTGGAGTACCACTGCGAGCATTTTGTAAATGCATTGGGACCGAGTGCCAACAAGTTTGCAGAGCAACTTGGCATGTATCTTGGATTATATCCCATCAAGCACCAGGCTTTCATCACACATCGTTTGCCAATGCTGGGCAAGGACGGTGATTCACTGGACATGCTCATCGACCGCCGGAAGTACAAAGGTTTCTCTGCCGTTTACGGACAGCAGTTCGCAGAAACCGGCCAAATCATCGGTTGTGCGTCACCCGCCTGCGAACAGTTGCAAGCCGGCAAAGAGTTGAAGTACAACACCCAGGACTTCCTGCAGGTATGCGCGGAGATGTTCATCGACTGGATCCCGCAATTGAAGAACGTAAGCTTCCAAGCCACCTGGGCGGGCTATTATACAGAGCCCCGCTACATCGTGGATCCGGAACATGGATTGCTCGTCGGCATGCGTGGCCACGGCTTCATGTTGGGACAATACTTGGCAAAAATCTATGTGGACAAATACCTCGGCAAAGAGGCTCCTTCTTACATGTCCCGACTCTCCATCAGTGGCGACGGACTCAGCGAGAACGCTTTCCAGTAAAATATAATTCATTATCACATAAACCAATAAGCGGCCATTTAAACGTGGCCGCTTATTTTTTGTAACGACACAAGAGAAATATCAGACAAGTTTTATATCTTTGCCGCCAATTTATGCAGATAATAATTCAAAAAAACAATATCATAATGAAAAAACTATTCACTGTAATCGTATTGCTGTCATTAGCCATAAATTATTCTTTTGCACAGCATTACACTGTTCATCACAGTAATTTCAGCAGCGTGTCCCTCTCTTTCAAGAGTGACCAGATTCAAGCAAAAACGGTGAAAACCCCCGAGGGTATGTTCACCCAAATATCGATGGACGAATACTCTTCGAGCAGCAAGGTGGGGAATCCCCAACTGCCTGTTTTAAGCAAACTCCTGGAAATTCCGCTCTGCGATTCAGTCATTGCAACTGTTTCCAACGCCCGGTATGACGAATACCAGGCAGCCGATTTAGGTATTCTTTACCCAATTTATCCGGTTCAGCCCTCACAGCACAAATCATACACTGGAGAAATCACATTCGTCCGTAACAGCGACACATACGGCCAAGACGCCCTGTATGCAGAGCCTCTGGTGCGTGTGGAGAAAGCCGGCACCATGAGAGATGTCACGCTGGCCAACATCTATGTATCACCTGTACAGTACAACCCCGTAACGGGCCTTGTGCGCATTTATCGCTCCTTGGACGTTACCGTCACATTCGCAAATGCTGATATTCCAGGCACGTACGAGTTGAAGAGCAAATACGGCAGCCCCATGTTCTCTGTCGCTTCCGCATCCGTTATCAACCCCATTGAACTAACCCGTGACGAGTTTTCCGCCGCCCCCATCAAATACTTAATCATAGCTAACTCCTTATTCGCCAACAACGAAAAACTCAATCAGTTTGTCGCTTGGAAAAAGAGAATGGGTTATATCGTGGAAGTGGCCTACACCAACGATCCGGCCGTGGGCACCACCACCACATCCATCAAGAACTACATCATGACGCATTACAACAATGCCACCTCCTCCAACCCTGCCCCGACATTCCTGCTGTTTATCGGCGACGTGTCCCAACTTCCACCTTTCAACTGTAGCGAGAGAAACACCCATGTTTCTGACCTGTACTATGCCACCTGGAACAGTGGTGACAACATCCCCGACTGCTACTATGGTCGTTTCTCCGCGGAAAACGTTTCCCAACTGGAGCCACAGATCGTCAAGTCTCTCATGTATGAGCAATATAACATGGAAGATCCATCTTATCTCGGGAAAGCTGTCCTGATTGCCGGAACCGATGGGAATTATGGTCCCACACATGGCGACGGCCAGATCAATTACATATACAACAACTACATCAACACTAATAGTACAACTCACCAATACTCGACAGTTTACAAGCACAACTACAATTGTAGCAGCCAGGCTGCCACCATCCGCAGCGAAATAGGTGCAGGTGTGGGCTGGGCCAATTACACGGCACATGGTGGCGAAACCGGCTGGTCTGACCCCGGGTTCAGCAATAGCCAAGTAGGCTCCATGAACAATGCCGGAAAATATGGCATCATGATTGGCAACTGCTGTCTCACCGGCAAATTCAACTACTCTTCCCCCTGTTTTGGGGAGACTCTTTTGCGCACACCGAACAAAGGCGCGGCAATCTATGTCGGAGCCTCCGAGGTGACCTATTGGGACGAAGACTATTACTGGGCCGTAGGCGTGCGTAGCAGTTGCTCCGCAAGCCCCACCTATAACGCATCACATTTGGGCTGCTACGACCGCGCATTCCACACTCATGGGGAGAGCACTTCCGATTGGACCTCCACCATGGGCAGCTTGGTACAAAGCGGCAACATGTCCGTACAGTCATCCTCTTCCGACCTTAAGCTTTACTATTGGGAAATCTACCACATTTTCGGCGATCCCTCCATTCGTCCATATCTGGGCATGCCTTCAACGATGACCGTTACGGCTCCCGATGCCATCACAACCGGCACCACCAGTTATAGTGTACAAGCCGTCCCGTTTGCATACGTGGCCCTCACGCACAACAACCAACTGGTGGGCGCTGCTTTTGCAGATGCCAACGGCAATGCAAACATAACTTTCGATCCCATCAATGAACCGGGAGCATATGAATTAGCCGTCAGCGCGCAGAACTACATCCAGTACTTCAAAACCGTAAACGTTATCGTTCCGCAAGGTGCTTATCTTCTCGCTGAAAGCATTCAAGTGTCACCTGCCACCATTCCTGCCGCCGGCTCCACCATCCAATGGGACCTCGTTGTCAACAACCTTGGTGTAAGCAACGCCGACAACGCATACGCCAAGATAACCTGCACTACTCCAGGTATTGTTGTCACTACAGATTCCGTATATATCGGAAGCCTCGCAGCCAATGCATCCCGAATCTTAAACAATGCATTCACGTGCGTACTTCCCGCTGACGCAGAAGATCAATCCAGAGCAGACTTCACCGTTACCGTCTATTGGGGGAGCAGCACTTCCCAGAAAAACACCAGCATCAACATCCTGGCCCCGAATCTGATAAGAGAGAGTTTCACTATCCAGACTCCGAGTGGCGCTTCTGTTATCTCCCCCGGTGATCTGGTCAACGTTATTTTCACCAATAAAAACGCCGGACATATCACCCTGCCCTATGCTTTGGTGGACCTCACTTCCGAATACACGGGTGCAATTGTCACCTCCACCTCTTACTCCATCTTCAACTTGGGGCCTGAACAATCCGTCCTCAACTCATTCAGCGTGCAGGTGGGCAGCAACGTTCCTGACAACACCTCCATACCCTTGTACTATCATACGCTAATCAACAACACTCACCGTATCGACACAATATACATGACCGTCGGTTCTGCCACTGAGACTTTTGAATCTGGAGACTTCAGCCAGTATCCGTGGAACAATTCAGGAAACTACGGATGGCAAATCACCACTGATTCACCATACGCCGGAAGCCATTGCGCACGCTCATACGCCAACCTCGGCAACTCGCGCACTTCCTCAATCTCAATTTCTGTCAATTCCATACTAAGCGGTGATATCACCTATTTCCGCCGCGTATCTTCGGAAAGCTCTTACGACATATTCTCTTTCTCCATTGATGGCAACAAAATGGAGGAACTCTCGGGAGATGTCAGCTGGGGACAAGCTTCCTTCCCCGTGGAAGCAGGCACCCACACCTACACTTTCAGCTACAGTAAGGATTACTCTGCTGCCCACGGCAGTGACTGTGCTTGGATCGACAATGTCACCTTCCCCGGATGCGGTACTATTGCACCAAAAGACACTACCGACTATGTCGGCATTGAAGAGCACGTAATCCCCACAGCCAATGTCAGCATCTACCCTAATCCTGCTACTGTTCAGCTGACCGTCAGCAGCAACGAAGCAATCCGCTCGATTTCCATCTATGACCTCAGCGGACGACTGATTGAAACCGTAAGCGCCAACAAGGAAAGCCGTGTTAACCTGAATGTGGCTCATCTGAACAGCGGTGTCTATTTCATCGAGACAACACTTGACAACCAACAGACTAAGACTTCCAAATTCATCAAACAATAATGGCAAACACCTCCGAACAATACGATGAGATTATCCGACAATGTCTGGATATCTTTTCAAAAAAAGCCATCGATTACGGCACGGCATGGCGTATTCTGCGCACGCCGTCGCTGACAGACCAGATTTACATCAAGGCCAACCGCATCCGCAGCATTCAGGAAAAGGGTGAAGCCAAGGTGGCCGAGGGTATCATCCCCGAGTTCATCGGCATTGTCAACTACTCCGTCATGGCCCTCATCCAGCTGGAACTGGGCGTGGCCGAGACCGCCGAACAGATTGAGATGGCTCCGGAAAAAGTCGTGGAACTGTACACAAAATACATCACAGAGGCCAAAAATCTGATGATGAACAAGAACCACGACTACGACGAGGCCTGGCGCCAGATGCGCATCAGCTCGCTGGACGACATCATCCTGATGAAACTCTTCCGCATCAAGTCCATCGAAGACCACCATGGCAATACGATCATTTCGGAAGGGTTGGATGCCAATTACTACGACATCATCAACTATTCCATGTTCGCGTTGATACGATTGGTGCTGGAAAAGGAATAGAGGTGAATGGGGTGAATGGGGTGAATGAGGTGAATGAGGTGAAGGGTACAAGGTGAAGGGTACAAGGTGAAGGGTGAAAAGAGTTTTTTTTAAATATCAATAATACATGAAAAATAGAGAACCCATTTGGTTGAAAATTATCCGCATACTGTTAGGATGTGTGTTCTTGTTTTCCAGTTTCACCAAAGCGGTGGATCCGGTCAACTTCGGAATTACGATGAACGACTACTTTGTATCCTTCGGGATGGGTTTTCTGCATCCGCTGGCCCAGTTCGCCGCTATTTGCGCCATAGCATTTGAGTTCATTCTAGGGTGCATGATGATTTTACGCATAAAACCACTGTTGGCTGCATGGGGATACCTGCTATTCATGACCTTCTTCTTCTTCCTGACCATGTGGCTCGCTATCGCCGAGTATTTGGAAGTTCATGGCATTCATGATTTTGGGGTGGTGAAGGACTGCGGCTGCTTCGGACAAGCCGTAAAAATGTCGAATCTGCAAACATTCCTCAAGAATGTCGTGCTCATCATCCCCACCCTTATCGTTTTCGCCTACCGGAAAAGAATCCCCTCCAGTCGTGTCAGCTCATGGGGACAATGGCTGCTTATCGGCATTTTTGCCCTCATAGCTGTTGTTTTCCAGCTACATTGCATTCGCCATCTGCCCGCCATTGATTTCACCGATTGGAAGAAAGGCAAAGATGTGACAGTCTTCATAGAACAACCTGCCCAGAAAGAAGTGCTTTTCATTTATCGCAACAAAGAAGACGGGCAAGAGATCACGCTCACCCAAGACGAGCTGATGGCCAAAGAGGACGATTTTTACGAGAATTTCGACTACGTGGATCGCAAGGACAGCGTCATCAAGGACCTTGTGCGTGCCAAGATTGACGGTTTCAACATGCTGGACGAGAACGGTGCCGACCATGCCTTTGAACTGATCAGCAAAGACAACGAGCAAGACCTGTATGTGCTCTACATGCATAATCTTTCAGAAACCAAGATCAAAGGTTTGGAGCGAGCTAAGAAGCTAGCCGCCGACTGTATGGAAAAAGGCATTGACTTCGTGGCCGTTTCCAATTCCTCCGAAGAAGAGATTGCCAAATTCGTGGAAGAAAACGCCATTGATTTCCCCGTCTATCACAATCCCATCGACCCGATCAAGGGACCGTTCATGGTTCGCGACGCCGTGCGTTCCAATCCAGGTATCATCCTGTTCCACAAGGGCGTGGTAGTGGACAAATGGGCATGGCGCGATTTTCCGGCAGCCGCACGCAAATAGATGACAATCCGCGAATACACCAGACATATTACCGAAACGCTGCAGCCGCTTTATGACGCACATGAAGCGGCTGCAATTGCAAAGGCGTACTTGCAGGCGCGCTTGGCCCTGCCGGCGCACGAGCTGGTGCTACGCGGCAATGACACGCTATCAGCTGCCAAGATTCGGCAGTTCGACAACGAACTGCTTCTGTTGCAACAGGGCACCCCGCTGCAATATGTGTCAGGAGAAGCGGAGTTCTACGGGCTCAACTTCCACGTGACCCCCGACGTGCTGATTCCGCGGCCTGAGACGGAGGAGTTGGTGGACCTCATCGTGCGCGCGCACGTGCACTGCCCCACCCTGCGGATTTGGGACGTGGGCACCGGCAGCGGCTGCATCGCCGTGGCACTGGCCAAGCACCTGCCGCAGGCGGAGGTCTTTGCCAGCGACATCTCTGAGCGTGCGCTGGACGTGGCACGCGCCAACGCGGAAGCCAACAAAGTGGCGGTAACCTTTGCGCGACACGACATGCTGGACACGGCAAACTTGCCCTTTGGCGACACGCACTTCGGCCTTCTGGTGAGCAATCCGCCGTACATCCCTGCCGCGCTGCGGAGCACGATGCACCCCAACGTGGTGGCACACGAACCGCACAGCGCACTGTTCGTGCCCGATGACCAACCCTTGCTGTTCTATGAGGCCCTTGCACTGATCGGGAAACACTGTCTTGTTCCGCAAGGAAAGGTTTACGCCGAAACGTTTGAGGGATACCATGAAGAATTGAAACAAATGTTTCTGTCACATGGCTATGCCGATTTCAAGTCGTGGGAAGACATCAACGGGAAGAGGCGGATGGTCTGTGCTGAAAAAATGGTGTAGGACCGCACCGAATCATTATTTCTAATATTTTAACTATTATTTGTTAAAACGTATTGAATCTCAATATGTTATATAAATTTCATATCTTTGCGGCGATATAAAATTTTGAACTATGGAAAACATAAAACCTATGAGAACAGTACAATACGGGGACGTTGTAATTTATCATGTTGCGGAGAATATCAATCTTGAAGTTCGTGTGGCAGATGACACGGTTTGGCTGTCTCAAGCCCAGATGGCGATTTTGTTTGGCGTAAAAGAGAATACCGTAACTTACCATATCAAAGAGATTTACAAGATCCGGGAGCTGGAGATAAAGGCAACTGCTCGAAAAATTCGAGTAGTTCGTCAAGAAGGTAATAGGACGGTGAACCGATATATTGATTTCTATAATCTTGATATGATATTGTCTATTGGGTATCGTGTAAATACCGTTTCTGGCATACAATTCCGGCATTGGGCGAGTGGGGTTCTTAAAGAGTATATGTTTCGCGGTTATGCCTTGAATCCACATTTGGTTCAAATAGAACAACATATCATAAGACACGATTTGCAAATTTCGGACATTAACCAACGGATAGATAATATAGTACAAACAGCCCTGCCGCCTAAAGCCGGATTGTTTTTTAATGGTGAGACATTCGATGCATACGTGTTTGTGGCGGATTTGATTCGAAGTGCCAAAGAAAACATCAAACTTGTTGACAACTACATAGATGAAAGCGTACTTTTGCTGCTGAGCAAACGGCAAGCAGAAGTGAGCGCAAGCATTTATACGGAGCGCATCACGAATCAATTCCAAACAGACCTCAGCAAATACAACAGCCAATACCCACCCATTACAATCAAAGAGATAGAGAAAGTGCATGACCGGTTTTTAATCATAGACCAACAACAACTTTACCATTTCGGGGCCTCCTTCAAGGATTTAGGCAAACGATTGTTCGTGGTGTCGAAGATTGAGGAACCAACGGTGACAAAGGCCTTGATGAAGGTATTCTCGTAAATATTGGCAAAATAGAAAGGGCACGGAACCGAGATCCCGTGCCCGTTGAAGTTTTCGGAGTGTGTGATTATTGTTTCACAACCTTGCGAATCCCCATCACGTTGCCATTGGCCACGGCCTTGATGAAATAAACACCGTTGGCGTAACGTGACAGGTCGATTTGCGCGGCCTGCACATTGGTGCCGTGTGTGCCCGCCTGTAGAGACGCAAAATTTTGTATCTTTGCAACCTCATAATAAAACGATTATCGTGTAACGATTATAGATGAGCGATTTTTATTTTTCGATAATCTCTAATCTCTCATCTATAATCTCTAAACCTTTATAACATGGATACAGTTGTCAGCGGCATTCGGCCAACCGGATTTTTACATTTGGGCAATTATTTCGGCGCGTTGCGGAATTTCATCAAGATGCAGAACGAGAACAAATGCTTCTTCTTCATCGCGGATTATCATTCCCTCACCACGCATCCCACCCCTTCCGACCTTGGCACCAACGTGCGCAATGTGCTCATCGACTACATCGCCGCCGGCCTGGACCCTGAGAAAGCCACCATCTACGTGCAGAGTGATGTGCCTCAAGTGTGCGAGCTGAGCTTGCTGCTCTCCATGAACGTCTATGTGGGCGAGCTGCAGCGCGTGGCCTCCTTCAAGGAGAAGGTGCGCCGCCAGCCCAACAACGTGAACGCCGGACTGCTCAACTACCCGGTGCTCATGGCCGCCGACATCCTGCTGCACCGCGCCGACAAGGTGCCCGTGGGCAAGGACCAGGAACAGCATCTGGAGATGACCCGCGACTTTGCCCAACGCTTTAACCGCATCTACCAGCACGAATACTTCAAACTTCCCGTGGCCTATAACTTCGGCAACGAGCTCATCAAGATACCCGGGCTGGACGGTTCCACGAAGATGTCCAAGTCGGACAACGAGAGTTCCTGCATATACCTCTCCGATGCTCCTGAGGTGGTGCGCAAGAAGATCATGCGCGCCGTGTCCGACAGCGGTCCCACGGAGCCCGGCCAACCCAAGTCGCAGGCTGTGGAAAATCTTTTCAGCCTGATGAAGATTGTCTCCACCCCCGACACCGTGCAATACTTCGAAGACCAATACCAGGCCTGCCAGATTCGCTATGGCGACATGAAGAAGCAGCTGGCCGCTGATATGATTGCTTTCACTCAGCCTATCTACGAGCGCATCCTTGAGTTACGCTCCAAAGATGACTATATCAGCAAAGTGGCCCGCGAAGGTGCCGAGAAAGCCCGCGAGAGCGCCTCCAAAACGGTCAAAGACGTTCGTGAAATCATCGGTTTCAAAGCATTATAATTTCCACTCATGGCACTGCTCACCAAGTACTCACTCTGGTTTCTGCCGCTTATCCTGCTCATCGGAATAGGATACGCCATCTTTTTGTACTATAAGAACAACAACATCATCTTTGAGAAAAAACATCGCATTGTCATGGCCTCCCTGCGCGGTCTGGCCATGTCGCTGCTAGCCTTCCTGCTGCTGGCTCCCATGCTGAAACTCACCCTCAAGCAAACCGACAAGCCCGTTATCCTGCTCGCCATCGACAATAGCGAATCCTTACGGGCCACCAAAGATTCCGCCTATTATCTAAACGATTACCCCAAAGCCGTGCAAGACTTGGCCACTGCCTTAGGTGGCAAGTACGAAATCAAAACTTACAAAATCGGGGATGAGAACCACTTGCTGGCCGATGACGAAGCGCTGACCATGGACTTCAGCGACAAGTCCACCAACCTGGCGTCCATTTTCGATGACATTAACATGTTGTATGCCAATCGTAACATGGGTGCTGTGGTGCTTTTAAGCGATGGTATCTATAACACTGGGGCAAACCCCTATTACAAAGCCTCCCGATCAAACTTCCCGGTGTACACGGTAGGTCTGGGCAACCCCGAACTCACCACAGACCTTTTCTTTGCGGGCGCCGACCATAACAAACAGGCTTTCAAGGGCAACATGTTTCCGGTTGAATTGAAAATCGCCGCCAACAAATTGTCAGGCAAAACCGCCGAACTGACCGTATTTGAAGGCACAGAACAAATATTCCATAAGACCTTATCGCTGAGTGGGAATCGCTTCTTTGAAACAGTAAAAATGAGTCTGGAGGCAGGCAGCAAAGGCATTCACCACTACCATGCCGACCTTACGGAACTTGACGGAGAGGTAACCCACAAGAACAATCACATACACTTTTATGTGGAGGTGGTGGAGTCCAAAGACAAGATAGCCATCATCTATAATGCACCGCATCCCGATGTGGCTGCCATGAATGAAGCGCTTGCTCTGACGGACAACTACGAGGTGGAGGTGTTTTCCGCCGGAGAATTCAAAGGCAATCCGTCAGACTACAGCCTGGTAATCCTGCACCAGCTGCCCTCCAAGGGAAACTCCGCCGCCAACATTCTGTCACAGCTCAGGAAAAGCGGCACCTCCGCATTGTATGTTTTAGGCACTCAAACCGACCTCAACAATTTCAACGCCCTCAACACGGGACTTACCGTAAGCCAGAACAAGAATCTGACCAACAACTCCATACCTCTTTTCAATGAGAACTTCACCTCATTCACCTTCTCCGAAGACGCCCAAAGGCTGCTGCCCAAGTTTCCGCCAATCCAGACCATCTTTGGCACCTACAAGACCAGCGTCTCCGCTAATATCTTCATGTATCAGAAAATCAATGGAGTTGACACGAAGTATCCGCTAGTGGTCTTCAACCAGCAGAATGGGGCCAAGACTGGTGTCATCACGGGAACTGGACTATGGCAGTGGAAGTTATACAACTACCTGTACGCCGAAAACCACGAAGCCTTCAACGAAATCATTGACAAAATGGCGCTATATCTGGCTGCCAAAGGAGACAAGAGTCAGTTCCGGGTGCGCCACGCAGACGTATTCGCCGAGAACGCCTCTGTGGAATTCTCCGCCGAATTGTACAACGACAGCTATGAGCTGATTAACGAACCTGATGTGAAAATGGTAATCAAGGGCAGCGGAGACACCACCTACGAAGCGCAATTCTCCAAACAGAATAAAGGCTACTACCTGAACTTGGGCGAACTACCTGTAGGCAACTACACATGGACAGCCACAACCCAAATCGGAGGAAAGCGTTTCGACAAGAGCGGCCGATTCACCGTGCAGGAAATCATGCTGGAAACCGCCAACCTGGTGGCCGACCATGATTTGCTAAAGAGCCTGTCCAGTACCACCGGAGGAAAATTCTTCCAAAAGGAGGAAATCAACAAAGTGGCAGATGAAATCAAACGCAACGACAACATCAAGTCCATAGCCAGTTACAAGAAAAAATATGCCATGCTGCTAAATTCACCATGGTATCTGGCCGCCATCGTGCTGCTGCTGGGCATTGAGTGGTTCTTACGAAAGTGGAATGGGGGATATTAAAAAAGATGTATCTTTGCGGCTGATTTAAATGAAAACAAATATGCCCGAAGTCAGTAGATTCTATGGTATTATCATCTTGATGTTTGCAGACGACCACAATCCGCCACATTTCCATGTGAGATACGGAAACAAACGTGCTGTTATCTCCATTAAAAATAGTGTCGTAACAGGGCAAATGTCACGTAAAGAACTTATTAAAGTATTTGAATGGATGGACCTGCACAAAGATGAAATTATGGAAAACTGGAATCGCTTGAAAAATGGGCAAGAACCATTGCCTATTGAACCTTTAATATAATGATTATGGAAGATTTCGGACTGATGCGAGTAGTGGATGTGGAATATCTGCACGACTATGTGATGAAACTTGAGTTCAGCAACGGAGATGTTCGTTTGGTGAATTTCGAGCCTTTTTTGCACGGCAAATTTTTCGATGAACTCCGTGACAAAAAAAAATTCATACAGTTTGCACTAACGTCCTGGACTTTGGAATGGTACAACGGCGTTGATTTTGCACCCGAGTTTCTTTACGAACACAGCGTGCCTGCAGATAACGGCTTGCCCGACCACGTGGACTATGCCGCGGAGGACCGCGCCCCGTACAACGAGGGATAATACAACAATGAAATAATTGTGTACATTTGCAACCAATTTATATTTTTCATCAAAATTCATCGCCTATAGACCATTTATTAGAGATTAGCACAAAAATATAATAGCGTTTGTTTTTTCTTTAGGTATCTGAAATCTGCAAATTTCCTTAGTACAACAATAAAGAAAAATGAGCGCTCGCGTAAAATCGTGAGCTTTCATGTTTGTTGTACGGGTATTGCAGAACCTCAGATACAAACAATTGAAGTTCACGGTTTTTTTTAGATGGAGAATCCAGAAATACATATCGGAAACATGATTAGAAGCGAAATGCAGCTACAAGGGCGAAAAGTCTCATGGCTCGCATTCCGTGTGACAAGAGCAACGCCTACAAAATTCTGAAACGAAACAATATCGACTTGTTGCTGCTAATCAGGATTTCGGAAGTCTTGAATCACAACTTCCTGGAAGATTGCGCCAAAATAGCCCAGATTTCAGATTAGTGGCAAAATATGCCACATATAGAAGCATTGTTTGCCACTCAATTCCGAGGTTGAAAGCATTGCAAAACCTATTTTTGCAAAAAAAAGTTTACATCTTAAAAAACTATTCTGTTATGAGAAAAAATTTATACTTCTTTGCTGTAGTTGCAATTCTAGCAATGGCAGCCTGTACAGATCCAGTGGTATCCCCTGATCCCGAATTGAAAGTGGAAATGATTGCAAATGCGGTAACCGACTTTGACGGGAACAGCTATAATGCCGTAAAAATCAACAATCAGGTGTGGATGGCGGAGAATTTGCGGAGCGAACATTATGCGGACGGTACGGAAATTCCCTTGGGTTATGAAGGACAACCAGTACAGGTAACTGTTAACTTCATAGACACAAATCTCAATTTTCATTGCAATTTTTATCCTTATTCTCATCGCAAAAATTCTACTCTTGAGCCCTACCGTTACATTCCGCATGGATGGGAAACCAATGTGGAGGCTTTCGGTTATCTTTACAACTGGCAAGCGGTTATGCACGGTGAAAGCAGTAGCTCAGCATCACCGAGCGGCATACAAGGAGTCTGCCCTAACGGCTGGCACGTACCCAGCGACCAGGAATGGATACAACTGGAGATTGCACTTGGCATGGACAGCATTAAAGCTGAGGAAACTAGATTCAGAGGAAGGATAGCCAGCAAGATGACCACAAGCACTCCCTACCGTTGGGGTAGCACTTACAAAACAAACACTCCGGCATTACCCGACTCTACTATTGAAAACATCTCCAGATTGAGCATATATCCTGCAGGAGATATTAGTGAATTTGAATCTCATTACTACCTTTGGCATACAAGCTCCTATAGCACCCGTGATGGCAAAGTCTGTTGGCCTAACCCCAGCTATGCCGCATTCTGGACCGCTACAGAGGTTGGCCCGATGCGAGCATGGTATCGCCAATTCAACTATGACAAAACTGGCATTTATCGCGGAAACTATTACAACAACGCTAACGGATATTCTGTCAGATGCGTAAAAGACTAGTACATCCATCCCCCTGATTACATAATTAAAAAACAGCAGAGACATTAAGACGTTTCTGCTGTTTTTTTGTCTTCTCAGACAAAAAAAAGATGTATTTTTGCAGTTCCAAAACCATTATTAGAAACATTTGGCTGATGAATATCAAACGGCAACTCCTGACAACCTTGTTCTGCGCACTTTGCCTCGCGGCTCCGGCGCAAAAAATAGCTCTGTTGAAATACAACGGCGGTGGCGACTGGTATGTGAACCCCACCTCGCTGCCTAACCTCATCAAGTTCTGCAACGCGAACCTCGGCATGAGCCTCGATCCCAAACCCGCCACTGTGGAGCCGGGCAGTGCCGACATCTTCCAGTATCCCTTCGTGCACATGACCGGCCACGGCAACATTGTGTTCAGCGATGCTGAAGTGGATAACCTTCGCACGTACCTGATCTCCGGCGGCTTCCTGCACGCGGATGACAACTACGGCATGAACCCTTACATCCGCAGGGAGATGAAAAAAGTGTTCCCCGAAGCTGAGTTTGTGGAACTCCCCTTCAACCATCCAATCTTCCATCAGAAATACAGTTTTCCCAACGGACTTCCCAAGATTCACGAGCACGACAACAAGCCGCCGCAAGCCTTCGCCATTTTCTGGGAGGGCCGCATGGTGTTCCTCTTCACCTACGAATGCGACCTCGGCGACGGCTGGGAAGATTTCATCGTACACAAGGACTCGGAAGCCACCCGCACCAAAGCGCTGCAGATGGGAGCCAATATTCTGCAATACGTGTTTACACGATAATCAGGGAACAGTGGACAGATAACAGATCATAGTAGAGACGCAGAATACTGCGTCTCTACTATTTAATACATACCAATTAAAAAATTGCCCAGCACAACAATCCGCCACAGATAATCACACCTGTTACGAGCAAATCGATGAGGCAGAATCCCATGATGTCTTTTGCATTGAGTTTGGCAATGGCCAGTGCCGGGATTGCCCAGAAAGGCTGTATGAGGTTGGTCCAGGCGTCACCCCATGCAATAGCGGTTCCAGTGAGACCCGGGTCAACACCGAGGTTGGCACCTGCAGCAAACATAATAGGAGCCTGAATAGCCCAGTGTCCGCCACCGGAAGGTACAAACATGTTGAGCACAGCAGCACACAGAAACGTAAGCAGCGGATAGGTTGTAGGCGTCGATATGGAGATACATGCATCGCTGATAACCGTGCCGAAACAGATACCAGAGTGTCCTACGCCCGTGATGATACCCATAATACCCGCATAGAAAGGGAATTGAAGCAAAATGCCTGCGGCTCCTGATGCCGCCTTCGTGAAAGCGCGCACATAAGACAACGGTGTACCATGTAAGATCACTCCCACAAACAGGAAAAGCATGATTACTGAGTTGAGATCAAAAGCCCCACCCCGGAAGAATAGTTTAATCACCAGATAGGAGAGTCCCAGCAACGCAATCAGCCAAGCCAAGATGCGGCTATTCTCCATTTTCTCGGCAGGGGTATCAGCTGTTTCCGAAACCTCTGCAGTCTCCTCAACCAACAGTGACGGGTCAACCGTAACCACACCCTGCTTAGGATGCATCAAAGCATTGACTGTCACCAAGGCGGCAATAACCAACACCACCATTACGAGGTTGTAGGGATGCAAAATAGTCTGAGACACAGGCACTGGAGCGGTGAGAATGCCATTGGTGGCGGCAGTGAGCGCCTCACCGGGCGTGGCCATCGTAAGGGGAATGGAACCGGAGAGGCCGGCGTGCCATACCACGAAACCGCTGTATGCAGAGGCAATGAGCAGACGGTAGTCAACACCCGGCAGTTTTCGGGCAATCTCCTTGGCAAAGATAACCCCGACAATCAGTCCAAATCCCCAGTTGAGCCAGCAGGCGATTGCGGAGACCGCTGTCACGAGAGCAATGGCTCCGGCGGAAGACTTAGGCAGGGAAGCCAGCACACTGATGCCTCTTTTCACGACTGGCGCAGCAGCCAGCGTAGAGCCGCAAACCAGCACCAATGCCATCTGCATGGAGAAGGCCAGCAGGTTCCACACTCCTCCGCCCCAGTGTTCCACCACCTCGACGGGCGTCTGATGGCAAATGGGCATCGCCAGCAATGCGGCGATAAATGTGAGAATAATGGCGAATATGAACGGTTCGGGGAGATAACGCTGCACCATCTTGACGCAGCCAGAGATCAATCGCTGAAACATCGCACTACAAATACTACGTTAATGACCACCGGATTCTACTGCACCAGTACTTTTTGGATAACCTTGCCCGTGCGCGTTTCCACCTGTAGCAGGTAAATGCCCGCTCTGAGTCCGGAAACATCCATCGTGTGTTTGTTTGCCCCCGAAGCTGCCTCGACCATATCCGCCAACACCACTTTACCGGCCATATCCATGACCTTAAGGGTTACTTTCCCGGATTCCGGCAGGGTGAAATCCAATGTCAGATTGTCAGTCACAGGATTAGGATAGACGCTCAAATCCTCAATGCCACTGTAGTTCTCAACGGCATCCAAAGCATAGTAACGCAATTTGAAACCGTTACCCTGATCCCAGTTGTCGGACACGAAATTCACGCGCATCTTGTTGAACGTCACAAAATCAATTCCTGTAGGGGGATTGTAAATGTCATAACGTTTGTACAGGGTCGGCGGATTGTGGTTGGCGTTATAGACATCCACAAAGTCACCGTATCCCAAATCAAATTTCGGGAAAGAGATGGAGTATCCTGAAATGTAATTCAGATACACCGTCCATGTGCAATTGGTCTGTGCCAGATAATCTTCACCATCCTGAGAACCGTCGGTAATCTCTTCCGTCCATTCGTGGACAATGTTGGACTGATTGCAAGTCGGGGACGTGAGCGTAGTATTATACTGCATCTGGAATCCATAATAATCCGTATTCACCGCAGGGCCGGTTCCATTGGAAGTGAACGTGATCAGCACGCTGTCCGCGAAAACGGAAATAGTCTCCGTCGGCGGCGTTGTACCCGTAAAGGTGGCTTTCACCCCTGACTCCACAGTCGGACCATTGTAAATGGTCACAAAGTCCACATCAGGATTCAGGTCAAGACGACTGAACGTGAATCCATAGGAAGTTGCTCCGGGAACAGCCACCATCCATGAGCAGTCGGGATTGGCCTGATAAGGATGGGTTGTATAGGAGCCGTCCAACACATAGCCGAAAGAGGCGGTCAGGCGCTTGTGGCCCTGGCAGTTCGGCGCACTGTATGACCGTGAGGGGATAATGTTCGCTATGCACTCCCCGGCAATGTCCCAATGACTATAGCCGGCCGTGAAATTATCAATGGCATAAAAGCCATTTGAAGAACCGCCCCAGCCATAATTGATATGGAACTTATCTTCATTATCGTAGCCATCCAGCACGTATGCGTGACACGAGACATTCTCATTACATCCCGCATAATAGACCGGTCGTTTACAGTCGATTTCATTTTTCAGAACCCTGATATACTCTGACACGGCAGAGTCCAAATAGCTGCCACGGTAATAGGAGGTGATTTCGGGGTCATATTTGAACACTTCCACAAGTCTGCGTTTGGCATTGTCGGTATTGGCGCCAGAACCGTCATAATTGTAGTCCATCTGAATGGCCACACCCACATGATAGGCAAGTTTTGCAATCTCGTTGGCATAACTTGTCGGTTCGTCATACATAGCATCCCAATGATAGACGTGATTGTTGAACACGACCGTTTGACGGGGATAGCCTGTTGGAATATAGGAGAATGTACCTGTTCCGGAGTTGGGATAATGGTGATAGTTCATAATCTGGGCGCAAGCCAGCGCAACACAGCCGTTAGGCACGCGATAGTCATAGTAGGGACCGGCATTGACGTCCCAAGGACAATATGTATTGTAGTACATATTCTGATTCCAGCGGGTGGTGAGCAGAAAGTTGTTAACATTGCCTTTGACTGCAGCCGGTTTAAAGTCCTCGGCAAGATAGTGTGCCCATTGGGCTGCCGCCTGCTCCGTAGGTTGGAGTTTTGCCCCTTCCGCATAGGCAATCTCCTGTTTGTAGAGATGGAACATGTCTTTTACCGGCGGAATCATCTCAAATTCCTCATCCAAAGAGTAAGCCAACACGGCAGGAACGGCTTTAGAGGCGGACACAAAAACGAATCCTACGCCATCGATATCATAATGATACATATAGGTCATATCATCTTCAATCATCTCTTCCCTGAAGGTAACAGAGACGGGAGTCTTGGACATTGCCGAATATTTCTCGGCCACAAAGCGAGCCGCTACCAAATCAGCTTCCGACTTGGTGACACTTTGTGCCATCAAAGCGCCATTTATCACCAGTGAGGCAAACAAAACAAAAGAACACAGTGCTATCTTTTTCATATTCACATTATTTTTACAAGGGTGCAAAAGTAATAAAAAAGTCCTTATCCTCTTTCTCTCAAAAGAATAAAGACTGCATCATACTGTTTTAAGATAGGAGTCCAGTGTTTCCGCCTTCTTTGGGCCCACGACCTCAGCCAACTCCTCCTTTGTGGCTTTCCGGATGCGCGCGACGCTTTTGAACTTGCTCAAGAGACGTTGTTTAAGCACGGGACCTATGCCGGGAGCGTCGTCCAAAACAGAAGCGATACTGGTTTTAGACCTTCTTTTGCGATGATGCGTGATGCCAAAACGGTGCACTTCGTCGCGCACATGCTGCAACAGTTTCTGCGCCTCTGATTTCTTGTCAATGTAGATGGGATATTCGTCTCCAACTTTGAAAATGTCCTCCAGTCGTTTGGCTATGCCGACCATCATCAGACGGTCTTCAATATGCAGTGCCTCAACAGCCTTCCAGGCCGCATTCAGTTGTCCTTTTCCACCATCTATAACCACCAGGTCAGGAAGGGGCTTTCCCTCTTCCAGCAAACGATGATAGCGGCGATAGATCACCTCCTCCATGGAGGCAAAGTCATCCGCACCGACGACAGTTTTGATGTTGAAATGGCGATATTCGCTTTTGGCCGGCTTGCCGTCAATAAAGCAGCTCATGGCAGCCACCGGCTCTTCGCCTTGTGTGTTGGAGTTGTCGAAACATTCGATGCGACGGGGGAGGGTCTTCATACCCAGCGCCTGTTGCAGGGCCATGAGCACGCGCTGGCTCCGGCGCTCCGGGTTTACCAAATCCTGACGTTTCTTCTTCTCCAACATGTAAAAATGCGCATTACGCTCCGCCAGTTCCACCAACTTGCGTTTCTCCCCACGCTGCGGCACCTGGAACGACCATTTGTCCGTTTCAAGAGTCGGCGCAAACGGAACCAGTATGGATGGGAACAAGCCTCCCAGTCGCGCATCCATCTCCAGAATTCCCGCCCAAAGCAGATCCTCCCCACCACGGTCCATCTTATTGTTAATCTCAAGCGTGTGCGCCTGCACAATGGCGCCGTCCACAATGCGCAGAAAACTGATATAGGCGCAGTCTTCATCCTCCTCCATGCCGAACACATCCAAATTGGTGAGCTGAGGACTTACAACGACTGACTTCACTACAAAGTTCTCCAAAATAGCAATCTGTTCCTTGATTCTACCCGCTTCCTCAAACTCCCACTTTTCGGCACACTTCATCATCTCCTCTTTCAACCGGTTGACAACCTCTTTGCGGTTACCCTTGATAATCTCCACAATCTTCTGGATATTGGCTTGATACTGCTCGGCTGCAATATAACCGCAGCAAGGTGCCGGACACTTGTGAATCTGATATTGCATACAAGGCCTGTCATTTTTGACCAGTCGCCGGCACTTGCGCAATGGAAACATCTCATTTATAGTATCCAGCAAAACATTCATCTGCCTGACAGACGAATAGGGTCCAAACAACTGCATCTTGTCCGGTTCCGGACGACGGGTAGGGAAAATCCTGGGGAACTCCTCCTTGGTAACGGCTATCCACGGATAGGACTTGTCGTCCTTCAACATTATATTGTAATGAGGCTTGAACTGCTTTATCATGCTGTTCTCCAACAGCAGCGCCTCCCATTCAGTGTCAACCACTGTGGTCTGGATATCACGGATTTTGGTAACCAGCATCCGCACTTTTGCCGAATCGTGGTCTTTATTGAAATAGGAAGACACCCGGCGTTTGAGCCGTTTGGCCTTGCCCACATAAAGGACCGTGCCGTTTTCATCGAGGAAACGGTAAACACCCGGTTTTTCGGGCAACGTTTTAAGGATAAGTTTTAGATTTTCGCGTACCTCTTTCATAAAGTCAGGCCGCAAAAGTACAATTTATTGTTTAAACACAATGACACTTGGGTTCAAACCCGCCGAGAATGAATATTTCTTCTTGCCGTTTTTATCAAAACAATATACATCCCCCGTTACGGTGAAGTTGTAGGCATCCGTAATGTACACATCTTCATTGAGTGGATTAACGGTGATGCCATAGGGCATTTGGATCACGGTGCCATCGGTGATGAAAAGTGTGGCTTCTGCATCTGGATTGGAGAGGTCTATCACCTTAACAGGGTTGGATGCGGCATCGTAGTCCACTTCATACACATAAGCTTTATCCTGGAAGAGTGTGAAATTCTGGACATTCTGCCAAGTACGGACAACCTGGTCCGTTTGAGCATCAACACAAAGGAAAGTTCCGCACTGAGAGATATAATCGCCGCGTGTGCACACATACACATATCGTCCGTCATCGCTGGCTGCCACCTTATAGGGGTTAATTCCAACCTCTATGGTATTTTGCAACGTAAGCGTATTCACATCAAAAACGGACAATGTCTTGTCATAGTCGGGATTGTTCAACCCACCTGAATTGGCCACATACAATTTCCCGTTACAAACACAAAGTCCCTCCGGGTTGTTGCCGGAATGAACCGTCCGGTCAACCTCCAATGTAGCAGTATCAATGCGAACCACATCTCCGTCAAAGCAGCTGACAAAAGCTTTTCCCTCATGGAAGGTAATACTTCGGGGGCTCTTATGGGGCAAACTTATGACCTTGACAGATCTGGCGGTGGCCAAATCCATAACCTCCACACGGTGGGAGTTGTTGACCACGCAATACATCTTGCTGCCATATCTTTTCAAATCATTGCCTGTATCACCCAAACCCCGCTGGTTAACCTCAAGAAAAAAGTCAGCATGAAACGTCCCGCTCTCAAAATCATAATAGGAGATGGTACTGTTGTTATGTTGAAACAGGCCTTCATTGAGGATATATAAGCCTTCGATTTGGGCATCCACCGGAGTTGGATCCGGCGGAGTCGGCGGTTGGCAGCTAGCGGCACAGAAAACCGCAAAGAAGAAAAGCAACGTCCCGTAAAGGACAAATGATTTGTTAAAATTCATAACGATCAGATTAAAATTCTACGGAAAATTTCACATTGACAAGCCTACCCGTCAGATAGTTGGGCACTGCATACGGCGTTTTGTTGATGTCAGTCACCCAGGAGTAGGACGCGATATTCTTTGTCCCGAGCAGGTTAAACACCTCCACATATATACCCGCATTTTTGATACTGCGGACAAACTTGGACTTGTTGCGCATACGGTCACGGCTCTGTTCCAGAAACATGAAGGAGAAGCCGAGGTCCACGCGGCGGTACCAATTGGGGTCGCGGACGCGCTGGTACGCATAGCCGTCGGAGGGGCCCACGGGCAGGCCGCTGGCAAACATGAAGTTAAGATGTGCCCTGAACTGCGGAAATCCGGGTATATGGTCTTGGAAAAAGAGATTGAAAGCCACGCGCTGGTCTGTGGGCCGGGGCAAGTAACCCGGTTCCACACGGTTACCCTCCTTGTCATAATAGTAATCATCCAAAATATCCTCCTTGGTGTCCATAATGGACACTGAGAACCAGGATTCCAACCCTCGTATGAACTCTCCGCTGATGCGCAGGTCCAGACCAGTGGCATAGCCAACAGCATTATTGCTACCATTATAGGTGATGCGCACATTGTCCACCGTATAAGAGATAAGATGGTCGAGATACTTGTAGTAGGCTTCAGCGGTGAACTTGAACGGTCGGCGCCAAATCTTGAAATTGTACTCCGCACCTGCCACTACCTGAAAGGAACGCTGGGACTTGATGTTAGGGTTGAGCGTACCGTCACGATACCGCATCTCGCGGTAAAAGGCAGGCTGATAGTACAAACCTGTGCGCAACGAGAACCTCCAATCCTGCTTCCATCGGGGATTGTAGATGAAAGACAAACGCGGTGACACCGTAAACTCGCGCAGGTTGTAGGTCCAATAGTGAAAACGAAGACCTGCATTTAAGGCGTAGTGCGTCAAGCTGTCGCCGTCAATATTCCACTGGTCTTGCACAAATCCAGTGAACCGCCAGGTGTTCAAATGGTTAGCGGTCACCAAGTAGGCATTTTCACCGAACGTGAGGATTCGGGACGGGTCGTCCAGCGGCACGGCCTCCCCCGGCGTAGTGTTGGTGAACGGCAAAGTGAAACCGGAAGAATCAGTCATCTTCCACTCCCGAATCTGGTCATTGATGATTTCATTCTGAGCCTTAACACCCCATGAAAGAGTATTGGAAACCGGCAGTTTGTGTGCCCCTCGAAGGTCAGCTGCCGTGACTATGGAGGTGATGTGGTTGCGTGCATGCTCCAAATAGGTTCCATAGCCCCGTGAAGAGATGACGAACACCGTGCCTGACCCCATATCAAAATCGATGTCATTCAACCAATATTGCCCCTGAATATCATACGTTTCGCTCTCCTGGGCGTAATAGGAGGAGAGGATGAATTTCAGGTCATTGTTAGCATCCGGATGATAGTGGAACGTGAGGCCGCCAAGATAATTCTGATAACGGTCCAATTCCTGGCCATCGAAGAAGACCTTGAACTGCTTCATATTGTCAATCATGCCGAAACGGGTCTCCTTGGTGACAGGCTGGTACAGATAGCTGTTGAAGGAGACATTGCCCAGTAAGCTAATGCTTAACTTTTTGGTGACATCCCATTTAAGAAGCATCTGCGTATCGAAGTATGTGGGCTTATAGTCAGACGTGTCGCCGCCCATCCGCATGGACCTCAACAGATAGGAATTGGATTTGAAGCGGGCGCCAATGAGGAAGGAGAAACAACTGTCCACCCTACCCTCCGCATGAGCCGAAGCACCTAACATACTCACGGAGAAGGAGCCGCCATACTGTGTGGGCTCCTTGTACTGGACGTCCAACACTGAGGACATCTTGTCTCCATACTTGGCCTCGAACCCTCCTGCGGAAAAGAGGACATGACCAGCCAAATCTGTATTCACAAAACTCAAGCCCTCCTGCTGGGCATTGCGGATCAGGAAAGGTCGGTAAATCTCAATATCATTCACAAAGACCAGATTTTCGTCATAGTTACCGCCACGCACATTATACTGCGCGCTGAGTTCATTGACGGAATAGGTTCCCGGCATCATCTTGATCAGGGACTCCATGCCCCCGCTGGGAGAAGGCATCTGAAAGGAGAGCTTCGGATTAACGCGAATGTATCCGTTTTCACTTTTGCTCTGGATGTTAACCTGCTCCAACCGGTTGCCGATAACCGGCATCACCACAGTAATATTCCGCGTCTCCTTGGACTTGAGCTTAAAGGTTAACACGGTATCCTTATGACTGATTTGTTGGAAATACAGACGGAAAGACTCGTTTTCTGGCACATCAATGATGAAATGTCCGTAGTCGTTCGTGATGGTCTGCATGTTATGGTCCAGGACTTGCACAACGACATTTTCAATAGGCTGTCCCTCATCATCCAACACAACACCTTTGACGACGGCTTTTTGGCCGTAAAGGAAGTTCGCAAACAACATTGCAAGGATAAAAAACAGCAGCCCCTTATTTTTCAATGCTCTTTCACTCGGTTAAAAACAGAAAATATATACGCACAAAAACACGAAATATTGTATTATGCATAGAATAAAAAAAGCTGTTGCGATGGCACCACCACAACAGCTTTTAGATCGTTTATCAAGAGACTATAAAACACCCTTTTCAGCAGCCTCAACGAGACAGGCGTAAACACCTTTCTTGTTAATGTGGCGCAAACCATGAGCGGAGACCTTGAGGTAAACCCACTCGTCAAGCTCGGGCACATAGAATTTCTTGGTGTGCAAATTGGGTTTGAAGGTTCTTTTCGTCTTGATATTTGAGTGGGAAACATTATTACCAACCACTGCTCTTTTTCCTGTAATCTGACAAACTCTTGACATGTCTCTATCTTTTAATAATTAATAATCTGTTTTTTTCGGGCGGCAAAAGTACAAAAAAAATTGAATATTAGGCATTCCGGAAGATATTTTTTTTCAACGGCAGAGTCATTCCGCCAAAATACAGCGTACAGAGCAAGCGTCGGGGGCGCATTTTTCACTGGTTAACATATCTGAACATGGGAAAACAAGCGTATGGTAGCGCACGTTTTCGGAGAAATCAAGCGGGTTTGCCGACCAGAACCGAGCCTCGCCAAGCAGATTCTCATACCTGTCGCGTACGCCATTGTAGAATCCGGCGGGCAGGGCCGAGAACCCGGTTTCGTTTGTGCCGCCGAGGTTGCCAATCCAATAGGACGGGGCACGCAGGGCAGGTGCACCCCACGCATACAGGGCCTCGTACTGCTCCCGCGTCGGCAGATACCAGCCTTCCGGGCAGACCCCGCAGAGATGGAAAGCCGCGTCGGCATAGCGCACATGGGCAGTGTCGGCAGCATCCTCCCACTCGTATAGCAACCCGAAAAGCGCCACCATCTGCTCCTGCGAGAAGTCGGGATGCCGATACACCTGCACCGTGACCGGCCGACCGTCACTGTAATGCTCCGAACGCAGGTTGGCCTGCGTCCAGCAAAGACCGTTGATACGGACAGCCGCATAGCTGTTTCCGTCATAATCCACCGCTCCGGGGCACGGGCGCTGACGCACCTGCACCATCACACTGTCGCTCAAAACCCCACAGCCACCACCTTCTATTGCAATGCAGTACGCTCCGGAGCAGGCTTCGCTCCCCATGAGCACCACAACATTCTGCGTGTTCCCGATGTACCCGTCAGGCCCAGTCCACCGGTACGACACATCGCCAAGCGACAATCCGTAAAAACGACAGGTGTCACCAAGATTCAGGACCAAATCCCCCTTATTATCCTCTGCCCAGCATTTTCTGATCTTGTCCATATCACTAATGGTCAGATTGGTGATGAAGTGTGCATTACAGGCATCCGTGATCTCCACCGAGACGGTCTGTTCGTAGCGCACGGGAATATGGTCAAACACACCCGTCATGTTCTCCGCAATGAGATCTCCGCTGCCTCCCGGGGCGCTGTATAGCCGGTATGTGTATGGCGACTTCCCATTGATCCCCTTCGCTCGAACAAACCCCACGGTATCAACCGCCGTGCATACGTGACCATAAATGTACTCCAACTGCACCGTCACATAGTTCCATTCAATAACCGTGTCAATGGCATAACAGGGATTCTTGGCCAAAAGACGACCCTCGTCATGAGGAAGCGTGTACATGCAGATACGGTAGTTTCCGGGCACCCCCACGGACATGACTTCTCCCCGCTTGACCGCCGACGCCGTATGTGCCAGCGTGTCTGCCTGGGTAACCTGGAAGAATGTCTCCAGTTCCACTCCACCATGACTATACATTCCCCTCAACGGCGTTATGTTCAGCGCAGTACAGGTGGTGTCAAACTCATACTCCGGCAACTCGCTCACGTAGGGCAGGTCATAGTCCACCTCTATAATCATGGTGTCAATGAAGGGACATGGAGCCTTTACCACCCACACGTATCTCCCGGGCAAGAGATTGGTGTCGGTCAGCACCAATGCCATCCTTTGCGTAACGCCGCTCATTACAAACCGCTTGCAAATAACAGCATGGTTGGCCTCCTGCTCCCGAATAATAGTCCAATCTCCCTCTTGATCCGGAATACCCGTGAAATTATACCGGTTGTTTCCCGGACTCTCAATCAGACATATCGTATCCCGATCAAACTGATAGTGCAACTCTCCCTCTATCATGAGTGTTTTATGCAAATAACTTCCCTCGAAGTAAATGCCAATGCTACGGGCCGAATCCGGACAAAAGGTTTCGGTCTCAACCGGTTCCCAACGCTCCCAATGCTTGTCATTCCTGGCGCCGTTATGCTGGAAGCGGGTTGTGTCTGCTGAAAACCTAATCATCTCCGTAATTAACGGATTGTAATGATAGTCTGTAATCTCAAAGATCACAGAATCCCCATGCAAGTCCATATTCTGAAGGAGGAGAGCGGACCACAGGTAATCTTCCCCTTCTATCACTCCGGCTGAAACCACCGTGTCCTGAGTCACGTTGATAACCTTATGTCTTAATGGAAGCGTGATATAGCTGTGCAACTCCGCCCCCTGCCCTGAGTTCGGTATCCCTCCACTAAGGGTGTAGCCGTAATGCACATGGCAGTTTAAAGAATCCGGATCGGTACAATAGGCACGCAAATGCACCACATTCAATCCGCAAATGATTTCATCATAATAAAAAGGCGTCATATCGTAACCGCAGAAATCAAACAGCGTCTCGGAGTAATGCTTGTTAACTTGCTTTACATTGTTAAAGAATCCGTTATTGCCCTGATTGTAAACCGTAAACGAATAGGAGAAAAGCGTGTCTCCGCAGGGCGGGCGCAGTTGCAGTATCACATCTCGTCCCCATATATCCCCGTAATCGCGAAGCGCAGACAAGGTGTCATACAGGAACGTGGCGGTTTCAAAATCCGGCATAGTATGCCAAGGGGTGGTGTCCGATTCTGTTCCCAGGGTCGGGTTCACAAAACGATACTGATACGGGAAAGGGCGATCCGTCTGCCGATAATAATCGTCATTGCTCCCCAGATAGGCATGCTCGTCCCGAACTTCCTTAAAAGTCAGGATATTGCTACTGGTCGGAATTCCGGAACTGTTGCGCAGCAGATGGTTCGACAGGTGGTCGTAATAGCGCACCTTGGGCACAGAGGCCTCCAAATAGGGCATGTAGTACCCACATCCGTCGTGGCAAAGGAGACGGTATTTGCCTGTTGACAAACTGTCCACTGTGTAATAGTGCTGATAGTCATACCGGATAGAGTCGACGCCATGATACATGTTCGAGTCAAAGGTCAACGTTTTCCAAAATACCAGCCCCGTGTCTTCCACACTCCAGATGTCAACATAGTAGGGAAAAGAGCCCTTCTGTATTTTCACCTGGAGTTTGCCCGTGGGCTCGCAGGCCATCGACGGCACGATACCATGTGGGGAACCATTAGAGTAGATGTTATAGAGCATCCCGCTCACGGGCACATCATACGTGGTCCCCACGGTCACAGAAGGCACCGAATCGGTTAGAATGAGATAGGCGTCCGCACCAGGGAGCCCCGTGCCACATAGGGCCGAAACCTTGACTTTATAATCACCTGGCCGGAGATGCGTCACAACAGGCATGCTGGTCTCCACTATGGAATCCAAACCCGACAATGGAATGTAATAGTAGCGAACCTGCTCCAACGACAACCCGTCATCGTACTCGAGGCCACAGTGGAGTTCACCGTTCCCCTGACAGGTGGCCACTATCGGCGTGACCGTCAATCTGAAGTTGTAAACAGGTTTTTGGGATAAAGCCGTATGCACGAGCATACAAATACAAAACAATAAAAAGAATTGTTTCCTCATGGTGTTTAATTTTTGGTTTCACGCCCCCCTTAGGAGGCTGGTTGGTTTTGCGTGGCAAAAATACAAAAATTATTAAACCAAGAGAAAATAATTATAAAATATAGAAAATTTTTAGTCAAATTTAACAACCAGTTGTTAAATTTCACCGGATGGCTCCCGGGGAACCAAACGAAGCAAAAGCAAAACGTGCATGATCGCGATAAAGGCCACTCCACCGCGAACCTCAAACATCGACTCCACGAAGACATTCAATATGAGAATTATGGAAAATGAGAAGAGGAGCGCGTCCTTCTTGCGCATACCCATAACCAGCGGAAGCAGTGTGTAGGCTATCACCACCATAATGCCAGGGATACCGGTGCTCAGCAGTGACTGCAAATACTGGTTATGTGCATTGAAGTGTCGCCCAACGAGGTTCTTGTAGTCATTTCTGACCGCATTGGCTTCCAGTTCGTCTGTTGCATCGCCCGTACCCACGCCCCACGGCATGTTCTTCCGGCAGATCTCAAGGGTTGACCTCCACACCGTAAGCCGGATCTCGCTGCTGCCACTCCCCTGGCGATTGGACTTGAATCTGTTCACATCCTCGATCGTGTCCTTGAACCGATGAATTGGCAGCAAATCCTTCTCATGGAGCGTAATTACGACACTGACGACGACAATGATAACACCCAGCAGGGCTGCGCTATTGGCGCTGCGCACAAACAGCAGATACACGAGCCACACAACCGCCAATATGCAGAACACCAGTATGCCCGCCTTCGACTGCAAAAAGAAAACTCCGGCGGACATGACCGTCATCATCACATAAAACAGTATCTTCAGCCCTATTGACAGTCTCATCCGGTTCCTATTGATAAAATCCAAAAAGAAATAGAAAGAGAAGGTAGCATACATGGCCACGTATGAGGGGTGACGGATTATGGAAAATTTCTCATAATATAAAAAGATGTCATCTCCAGTCTGCACATAGTTTTGAATAGCTATAACAAACAATATGCACAGATGCACAAACGTGGAGAGGGCGAAAAACATGAACACGGTATGGATCCGCTCATTGCTCGCATCCTTACGATTGCAGGTCAGCAGATAAAGCGGTGCGGCCAGGAACCACAGGTAACACTCAATATCCGCCAGGGCTTTACCTTTGTTACAGGAGAGGAAGAACCCATATATGGCAAGAAGATAGACGGAAAAGAGAATGATGATGGTTGGGGTGGACGCATTGTGCCGGAGATTGCTCCACTTCTCCTTCCAATTCCATTCGACCATCCAGTTGACAAACATCAGGCAAGCCACGGGCAGCAACGCCCAGTTGGTAAAGGGCAACGTGGCGACGGCTATCAGCAAAAGCACGTAAGAGACGTTAAAGTGCCAGTTGTCTGAAAAGAACCGCTTGCGCGGCATAGCGCCACGGGTAGCACATTTGGCCGATATGTCTGATTGAGGGTTCATGGATTATTTACTGTTCATTCAGAAGGTCAGGGCGACGGAGCTTGGTGCGCAGCAGTTGCTGTTCGAGTTTCCACTCGGAAATCATCTTGTCGTTTCCGGAGAGAAGCACATCAGGGACTCGGTGCCCCCGAAAGTCGGCAGGGCGGGTATAAACCGGAGCGGAAAGCAGGCCGTCTTGGAAAGAGTCGGACAAGGCAGAGGTGCTGTCGCCGATAACACCGGGGATAATACGGGCCAAAGCGTCCGTGATAACCATAGCGGCAAGCTCACCACCGGAAAGCACGTAATCGCCAATACTAATATCTTCTGTTATGTACAATTCACGCACACGTTCATCCACCCCCTTGTAATGACCGCACAACAAAATAATATTATTCAGCATTGACATTTCGTTGGCTTTGTGTTGGTTGAACGTAACTCCGTCGGGGGCCATCAAGTATATGGCGTCATAGTCACGCTCGCTCTTCAACTGCTCAATGCACTTGGCGATGGGTTCAATCATCATCACCATGCCAGCTCCGCCGCCAAAGGGGTAGTCGTCAGCCTTATGGTGTTTGTCGGTAGTATAGCTGCGGATATCATGCGTATGCAACTCAAGCAGCTGCTTGTCAACGGCACGCTTAAGGATGGAGTTTCCAAACACTCCTGTGAACATATCCGGGAAAAGGGTGAGTATATCTATGCGCATAGGTTCTATTGTTTTTCTATTATCATGATACCGTCGCGGAATGGAAGCAGCAGATTACGCACGCGAGAATCCTGTTGCACGTATGCGTTGAATGCATCTATAGCCTTCGTGTCACGGTCATTGCACGCAATATCTTCGGCCACCTTGCCATTCCACAACACATTGTCAACCAAGATAAAGCCACCGCGGCGCACTTTCGGCATCACAACCTCGTAATACCGCAGATAGTCCTCCTTATCCGCGTCTATGAACACCAGGTCCCACTCGCCGGGCATCTCGGGCACCAACTGCAAAGCATCTCCAAGATGCAAGAACAACTGCGCCTCAAACGGCGACTGACTGAAAAACTCCCGAATACGGTCCTCATACTCCACATTAATCTCCACGGTGTGCAGTTCTCCATCAGGGGCCAAGCCCTCCGCCAGACAAAGCGCCGAATATCCGGTGAACGTGCCAATCTCCAGAATCCGTGCCGGTTTCATCATCTTCGAGACAAAACTCAGAAACTGGCCCTGCAACTGGTCTGAAAGCATACGCGGGTTCACCGTCTCCAAATTGGTCCTCCGGTTGAGACGATACAGCAATTCTCTCTCCGGGGAGGTGTGCGACTCACAATAAGCCTCCAACGTGCGGTCTATCAGTTCAAAAGTGGACATCAGGAGAGTTCTGCTATGGTTTTGTTCACCTCATCCTCGGTCTTGGTGAGTTTGTCTCTGCAAATTTTAATCAATCGGGCGGCCTTCTTGATATTGTCAGACAGGTCATCAACAGAAATATCCGCGTCTTCCATCTTCTTGACAATCTCCTGCAACTGTCCGAAAGCTTCCGTATAGGTGAGTTCTTCTTTCATAAGGCAATTAATATGCTATGCCAATTTTGACACCGGCGAAATGATAAAAAGCGTTTTGATATGTGTTGGGGTATAGATGGGAATAGTCTGTCTCACCATCCTGCACTATAGAATAACCGATTTTGGTGTACTGCATCTTATACACTCCCGCTATCACCAAGGAGAGCTTTTCGGTGAAACGCACCCTCAAGCCAAGTCCAAATTCTCCAGAGGGTCCCCATTTGGTGCCATGCACCACTCTGTCTGTAGTCTCCGGCGTTGTATTCCCATACCATTTGAACCCCCATCCCAAATTAAGGAAGGTCATAGGTGTCACTTTGGTGGCATTGGTCATGTTAAAACTGAGATTAAGATAAATGGGGATGAAAGCCGTACGACGCCAGATGTCGAATCCGGTCTCAATACCCATGGTAAAGATGTTATCGAACTGGTAAGCGAGGAGCTGGTGAATCTGAAAATTGGGAATGCTGTTCGGCACAGACTTGAGTGTGGTACCGTCAATGTCTTTCAGATTGATGGAGCCCAAACCGTTGGCGTAGCCCACCGTAGTCATATAGGTAAACCGGCTGACCTGATGGCCTTTGCCACGCTGGGCTTGCGCCGTATGCAGCAGCAAAAGCATACCTAATAATATAAGAACGTGTTTTTTCATAGTTGTCTGGATTCGTTACGCCTTGCAACATTCATAAGTTCCTGGGCCGTGCTCAACGCCGCATCAGTAGGCGTGCTTCCGGATATCATAGTGGCAATTGCCTGCGCACGCTCCTCCAGATTGAGTTCCTTCAGGTCCGTGACAGCTTGGCCAGCACGATTCTCCTTAAACACAAGATAGTGCCGGCTCCCACGCGCGGCAATCTGGGGCAAATGGGTGATGGCAATCACTTGGTGTCTGCGCGAAAAGGCATCCATCACCTCAGCCACGCATGCAGCCGCCTCCCCCGAAATGCCCGTATCTATCTCATCAAAAATCACGGTGGGCAATAACACCGAGTCGGTGATGACGGACTTCAAGGCAAGCATCACCCGGGACATTTCACCTCCCGAAGCCACCCTGCCGATATCAGACACCGCAACCCCCTTGTTGGCTGAGAACAAGAACTCCACCACATCGGCACCTTGCTCACGCAAAGCACTCTCCTGGGACAGGCGGATTTGGAAATTGCTGTCCGGCAGGGCCAGTTGTCTCAAGCGCTCCTCCATCTCGGCTTGCAGGGCCGGCACCACTTCCTGGCGCGAAGCGGTCAGCCGGCGTGCCAGCTCCTCCGCCCGGGCCCGCAATTCACCCCTGCGAACATCCAGTTGAGCCAACTGCTCCCGGCTGTCGGTGTATTGCGACACTTCTTCCTTAAGACGATCAAGCAGATGCTGCAGATCCTGAACCGTGTCCACCTGGTATTTGTGCTGTAAACCGTACAACAGGTCCAGGCGTTCGTTCAGCCTGTCCAACTCTTGAGGATTAACCTCAACGGACTGCTCCTTGGCGGCGATGTCATAGGCAATGTCCCCCAATTCCAGCAAGGCAGACTCTATGCGCCGGTGGATTTCCAGAAAATCAGAATCAATATCCTTGATGGCAGCACATTCGTTTTGCACGGACTTGAGCTGCTGTATGATGTTATCACCATCATTTTCTGACAAGCGCTGGGCCGCCTGGTAAAGATGCAGCTTGATGGTTTCGGCATGGCTGAGCAGACGGGCGGCATTCTCCGTCTCCTCCTGCTCGCCAGCACGCAACTGCGCGTTCTCCAGTTCCTGGATAGTGAAGTTGTTGAACTCCTGCTGCAGGGCAGCCTCGGCACAACGGTTCTTCAATCCGGCATATTCCTGCTCCGCCTGACGCCATTCAGACAATGCCGCAACATACGCCTGACGCAAGTCGCGGTTCTTCGCATACTGGTCGATAAGATCCAGACGGAATACAGAATCCTGCAACAAAAGATTCTGATGCTGGGAGTGAATATCTATGAGCTGCGAGGCCAGAGCCCTCAATGTGGCAAGATTCACTGGCGTGTCATTGATGAAAGCACGTGATTTGCCATGTTCGTTAATCTCTCTTCGAAGAGTCGTGACCTCCTGATAGTCAAGATCGTGCTCCTCAAAAAAAGAGCTCAGCGGATAGCCGCTGACATTGAACGACCCCTCCACAATGCACTTGCGGGACTTGTCGTGAAGAACATCCGTATCCGCACGGTTGCCCAATATCAACGACAGTGCACCCATCAGGATGGACTTTCCGGCACCCGTCTCACCCGTAATCACAGTGAAACCCTCGTCAAAAGAGATTGACAGAGAGCGAATCAGCGCATAATTCTCTATTTGAAGAGTCTGGAGCATGATTACTTGCTGCTGGTAGTGTTGATAGACTCGTATTTGGAGGAGTTGGTCGGGTCAATCTGTTTCATGATGTTGATGACCTGCGTTTTCTCGCTAGGCATACCCTCCTTGAAAATATTGACTATCTCATCCGATTTGGAGGAAATGATGATTTTCACCATTGCAAGTCCTGACTTCTGGGCATTCACCTGCTGGAGCAAACGGAGACTTTCCAAGATGACGGCACGTCCGGCATCCGGAGTCTCGCTCATCACATCAAGGCCCAGACGATGATATTGATAGTAGAAATCATGAAGCCTGCTGTATGTGCTGTTGGTGAGGTTCTCGATAATCCAATAGCGATTACTCTGCCCATTATCGGCCACCGACCAGCCCTTCTCCTTCGCATTGGCGTTGAAATTCACGATGGACTGGCATTTGGAGTAGTATGGGGCGCCTCCATTCATGGAAAAGCTGTCAAACTCCACCGCAAGGAAAAGATTGAGGTAATAGGCAATAAGGGCCGTGAACTGGCTTAAGTTCGCATTGTCGTCATATTCCAACGGATCGCCTTCCGCGTATGTGAATTGGATGTTCTTGTCCTGGAAATTGAGCAAGGTGGTCTTATAGCTGGCTTTATAAACGGGGCGCTGCAGGGTGATGGTCATATTGCCCTTCATCACATCGCCACTCACCTCCGTAAGGTTGATACGCAGGGAGCACTCAATACGCTCGTTGGTTTTGAGATTATACTGGCACCACTTACGGTCATTGATAAACTGATATATTTTCTGCTGCAGATCGTTATAGCGTTGCTGGTTGGCACCGCCGGCCACCTGGTTGGCGTTAATGGACACCTGGCATTGGAAATCCTGGGCGGACAGGCATCCGCACAACAGGGATAATATGAGCAGCAGGCAGAGTCTCTTCATTGTGGTTGTCTTTATTGTTTAATAATGGTGCAGGCCACATCCAGGATGTCGTTGGCGATGGCGTGCTTGTCTTTCAGTTCGCTCTCAAAGGTTTTGCCCTCCTTGGTGATCATCATCACCTTGTTGGTGGCGGTACCGAATCCGGCACCCTTGTCGCGGAGCGAGTTAAGAACGATGACATCTGCGTTTTTAGTATGTAGTTTCCGGGTGGCGTTTTCGATTTCGTGCTCCGTCTCCAAAGCGAAGCCGATGAGCAGCTGGCCCTCACGTTTCCGGCTCCCGAGGGTTGCGAGAATATCGCGGGTCTTCACCAAGTGGAGGTCAAGGGAGTCGCTCACCTTTTTGATCTTCTCCGGGGCCACTTGCGCGGGTGTGAAGTCAGCCACTGCCGCCGACAGGATCATGATGTCCTGTTGTTCGGCAATGGCCATGCACTCCTGGAACATCTGTTCTGCGGTGGTAACATCCACGCGGCAAACGGCAGGGTGTTGGCAGGAGAGGTGCGTAGGGCCGGTAATGAGGGTGACCTCAGCGCCTTCTGCGGCGGCGGCCTCTGCAAGGCAAAAGCCCATGAGTCCGGAAGAGTGGTTGCCGATAAAGCGCACGGGATCAATAGGTTCGTAGGTAGGACCGGCGGTAATCATCACCCTTTTGCCCGCGAGACGGCCAGCACCCGTGAGATGCTGATGCACGACCCGGAAAATCTGCCCGGGCTCTTCCATCCTGCCGGCGCCCGTGCTGCCACATGCCAAAAAGCCACTCTGCGGACCAATAATGCGACAGCCCTTCTGCTGCAACAACTCAATATTGTGCTGCACGGTCGGCTCCCCGAACATCTTGTCGTTCATCGCAGGAGCAATGAAGATGGGCTTGCGTGTGGCCAGCAACAGTGTGGAAAGCGCATCATCGGCAATACCGTGCGCGAACTTCCCGATAATATTGGCCGTGGCCGGGGCAACCACCACACAGTCGGCCCAATCGGCCAGGCTGATGTGCTGCACATCGCGGTGCAGGGTGGGTTCAAACATGTCCGCATAAAGCCGGTTCTGCGACAAGGTCTCTATCGTGAGCTGAGTCACAAACTCCAGCGCATGCCGGGTGGCAGCCACCTTAACCTCATAACCGCTGCTCTTGAACAACCGGATCAGAAACAGCGACTTGTAGGCGGCGATACCTCCCGTGATGCCGATGACGATGTGCTTCCCGGACATGGCAGAATGACGTCTTAGGCGTTGGTCTCAGGGTCTTTGAAATAGACCTGGTTGTTCTCAAATTCGTACAGTGCCAGCTGGGTGGGCTTGGGAAGCTGTTCGTAGAATTTCGACAGTTCTATCTGCTCGCGGTTCTCGAACACCTCCTCCAGCGTGTCGGAATTGGAGGCGTACTGGAGAGAGGTCTCCTGGAACTCCTGTTTCAAATCCGCAGCAATCTGGTCGGCACGCTTTGACATGATGACGATGCTCTTGTAATAATTGCCCGTCTCCTTGTCATACTGCCGGATGTCCTTGGTTTTGGCAAAAAGGTCGATTTTGAGTTTCTTGTAATCTGCAGCTTTCATTATCTGATAATTATTGTTGTGAATTATTATTGTACTTTAACAATTGCTTTTGAACATCTCTTGAAATCCGCTCCACCTCTTTGGTGTATTTGGTTTCCCCGTAATTGAGGAGCAGTCGGTTGCAAGCATCGAGGCAGGCCTTGTAGCGTTCCTCCTTTCTACGCTCCACACTCCGCTTGGCATATTCGTAATTGTTGAGCACCAGATAGTATATGGCTTCCGGCATGAGCGGAGAGTAGGAGTAATCATTGAAGAAATTCTTGGCCGCAATCTGACAAGCTTCGTAATGGTCGGTGTTGTAATAAAGAATCAACACTTCCAGGTCCTTGCGGGCCAGTTTGAGCCGCAGCCCGTCCAGCATCACATTACACTCTTCGATATGGGCGTTATTCGGATAGGCCTGGATAAAGGCTTTGATTTGCTCAATGGCATATTCGGTGTTGCTTTGGTCAAGCGAATAATCAGGACTGGTTTTATAGATGGCGGATGTGCCGTAATAAAAGGCATCCTCGGTTCGGCTGGTGTTGGGATACCGCCGCACATAGTCACGGAAATGGAAAGCGGCCATCTCATAATCACCGTTCATGTAGTAGGAGTGCGCGAAGAGGAACAGAATGGTGTCGGCGCGAGGAGTACCCAGAGAGAGTGGGTAAAGATCCTCGAAAAGGCCTGCCGCCGAGAGGAACTGCTGGTTATTATAGTAACGCATGGCACGTTCGTACTGCTGGTCGAAATTCTCGAAGGTGACCTTCTTGCCCGCCATGACTGTTTTGAGCTTTTTGGGCTTTTTGGCTTTTTCCTTGCCGGGCACGGTGTCGCCACACAACGGAATCGGATGAAACACGGGCATCGAAGGTGCGGAAATGCCAGTGGCATACGCCCCCGTCAGAACAGCCAACGTAATAATTACCAATAACTTGAATCGATTCTTAACCATATTAGTTCAAAACGTGCAAAGATATAAAAAATTTTATACCCTGATACTTTTGGCTGAGCCGCCCGTTTTTTGTATATTTGCAGCTCGTTTTATAAATGGATTCTTATGGACAATTTCATCGTTTCCGCCCGAAAATACAGACCCACCACCTTCAACTCCGTGGTGGGGCAGGAATCAATCACCTCCACCCTGAAGAACGCAATCAAGACCGGCCAAGTGGCCCAGGCCTTCCTTTTCTGCGGACCTCGAGGTGTGGGCAAGACCACCTGCGCGCGTATCTTCGCCAAGGCCCTCAACTGCCAGCAGCTGACCGCTGACTGCGAGCCGTGCAATGAGTGCGATTCCTGCCGCTCATTCAACAACTCAGCCTCCTTCAATGTCTTCGAGCTGGACGCCGCCTCCAACAACTCCGTGGAGGATATACGCTCGCTGGTGGAACAGGTGCGCATCTCCCCGCAGGGAGCCAAATACAAGGTCTATATCATCGATGAGGTCCACATGCTCTCCGGCGCCGCCTTCAACGCCTTCCTCAAAACCCTTGAGGAGCCCCCCGCGTACGCCAAGTTCATCATGGCCACCACCGAGAAACATAAAATCATCCCTACCATTCTGTCTCGTTGCCAAGTTTATGATTTCAAGCGTATTAACGAGAAAGACATCACCAACCACCTCCGCTACGTCGCCCAACAGGAGGGCGTAACCGCCGAAGAAGAGGCCCTTCATGTGGTGGCTGAAAAAGCCGACGGGGCACTGCGCGACGCACTCTCCATCTTCGACCAGCTGGTAAGCTTCTCCGGCAAAAACATCACTTACAAGGCCACTATCGAGAACCTCAACGTTCTGGATGTCGACAACTACTTCAAGGTCACAGATTTCCTTTTTAACGACGACCCATCCCCTGCCCTGCTGCTATTCGATGACATCCTTGCCAAAGGATTTGAAGCACAGCATTTCATAGCAGGGCTGGCCGCCCACTTCCGCAACTTGCTGATGGCCAAAACTCCCGCAACCGTGCAGCTGCTGGAAACTTCCGACAACACCAAGTCACGACTGCTGCAGCAGGCACAGATAGTGGACAAACAGCTGCTGCTACGGGCCATGGAACTGGCCAGCCAGTGCGACTTCAACTACAAGATGTCAAACAACAAGCGGCTGGCGGTGGAGTTGTGCCTCCTGCAGATAAACGCCAACTATCTGTTCAAAAAGGCGAGGCAATCGCAGGAGCGTAAATAACCCAGAGGGTGGGACGGCATCCACCACGGAAAAAACTACGGCAGCCGAAGTTCTATCCGATAAGCCGAGAATCTCAAACCAGACATTCAAATATCCGGGCACACCGCCAATCCGGCAAATGCCGTCCATCCGTGATGTGCTTGAGGCTCCACGGCCTGCTGAAACCTCCGCACCCAAAGCCCCACCCCCCGGACCGGAGAATGTGACGCAGGAAGCACCTGCACCAGAGTCCCCTGCTGCAACCATGGACTCCACGAACACCCCGGAAGCCACAGAAAAGGCTCCGGAGGATTTTGAAACCTGCTGGCGCACCATGTTTGAGGAGATATTCTCTTCCAACCCCATGATATACCATCCCCTAAAGGATAAAATCCCGGCACTGGAAGATGGCGTGTTGAAGGTCGAGGTGCTGAATGATTTCCAAAAAGAGCAGTACGAGATGCGCAAACGCTCCGTACTCGAATATTGGCGGAACCACTTCTCCATCGATGTCGTTGACCTCGAAATCCTCGTCAACGAACAATTGGAGATGAAGAAAATCATATACAGTGCGGAAGACAAACTCCGTAACCTGGAGGAACAAAACCCCGAGATTCGCGCTTTTCTCCAGGAACTGAATTTCAGAGTGAAAGATTAACAACTATAAAAATGACCGTTATGAAAAAATGTTTGCTACTTATCATGATATTATCCGGCATGGCGCTGGCTCACGGACAGGCGTGGCTGAACAAGGCGGTGCCCGACGGACGTGTTGACAGCGTTTGGGCCGGCTTGGGGCTCCCGCAAGGTTTTAACGGGGAGGGTGTCATTATCGGTGTCACCGACTGGGGCTTTGACTACACCCACCCGGTGTTTTACGACACCACCATGACCCACTACCGCGTGCTGCGGGCATGGGACCAGTACAAGAAGTCGGGCCCTGCTCCGGCGGGTTATGACTACGGTACGGAATATGTGGGTGCGGAGGAGTTGCTGAACGCCCATTGTGACACTGTCAATCCCTACGATTACGGCTATCACGGCACGCACTGTGCCTCCATTGCGGGTGGTGCGGGCGCAGGTACAGTATATCGTGGTGTGGCTCCGGAGGCAGAATTCCTGTTCGCCACCTTTGATATCACTGCCCAGAATGTGATTGATGCCTGGAACTGGATGTACAACGTGGCCCAGCAAGAGGGTAAGCGCCTCGTCATCAGCATGAGCTGGGGCGTCTATACGCTGGACAACATGGATGGCACAGGTGCTCTGGCCGACGAGGTTCGCCGTCTCACTGACCTGGGTGTGGTGTTCGTGACCTCCGCCGGCAACAACGGGGATGAGAACTTCCATGTGAAATACGATTTTTCGCAGAATCCAGGAGACACCATGCGCACCTGTATGCAAACCCCATACTCCTATAACAACCTTTGGGGCTCTTCCATCTCCATGACGAATTCCGCTAACAGTCCGTTCAAGTTCTCCATGATGGTGATGGACAACTCCTATAACATCATCGCAGCTACACCGTTTTTATATACCGCGGACGGAGACGCCACTTTGGACACGTTCATCGTAGTGAATGGCGACACACTACTATATAGCTATGAGATCCGCGCCACGAACGAATATAATGATGCACCGGCGGCCCGACTGATTGTGAAGAAGGACACTCGCTACAAATTCGGCTTGGCTGTGACTGCCGCGCAAGGAGAATTCCATGCCTGGAATGTGATTGAGCTTACCAAGGCTTGGGGCAACACGGGTGTTTCCTTCGTGAAACCTTCCGCACATCCCGACTGGATTGCCGGCGACAACCTCTATGGCCTCAGCACACCGGGCAATATTGACGAAGTCATCACTGTGGCTGCCCACCAGGCCACACACTACTATGGTGACGGATATTCCTTTGGCGGCAATATCGCCGACTTCTCCAGCTCAGGTCCTGGTTTCCATGACGTCATGAAGCCGGACATTTCCGCTCCCGGCAAGGGCGTGGTCTCCGCCATCTCCTCCTACACCAACGTGTTCAGTGGCAACTATGTTACCACCGTTGATTTTAATGGCCGTAACTATAAGTTTGCCTCGTTGGACGGCACCTCCATGTCATGTCCGTTCGTGGCAGGTGTGGTGGCCCTCATACTGCAGGCCAATCCTTATCTTACCGTAAACCAGATTCGGGAAATCATAGCCGAAACAGCCACCAACGACGCCAAGACCGCAGCTGCCGGCGTTGAGCGTTTCGGCCACGGGAAAGTCAATGCCTACCAAGCCGTGCTCATGGCACTCAATACCACAGGTGTGGAAGAGCATCTCTCCACCCCGTCTTCTCACTACTCTGTATTTCCCAACCCCACAGATGGCACATTCTATGTGTCCGTGCAGAGCGATGTACAACACGTGAATTGCACCGTCTTCGATCTCACAGGCCGGACCGTTTCCAACGACATCCTGCAGTCCGGTGTCAACATGCTCAACCTCACCTCCCTGCCTTCAGGATGCTACATACTCCGCTTTAATGATGGCACGAATTTTGTAACAAAGAAAATCATTAAAAACTAAGGCAGCCAAAAAAGCCGCCCCAACTAATACAACTCATTCATCCCATGTCATACATCGCTGACGAAAAATTAGAGAACACGACTATTGTCAGGAAGTACCGAGAGCTGTTGTCTGTTTTGTATCACAAGACAAATGAGGAGCAACGGAAACAGATACGCAAGGCTTTCGTTCTGGCAACCAACGCCCACAACGGAGTGCGCCGCAAAAGCGGCGAGCCATACATATACCACCCGATTGCGGTGGCTATGATTTGCTGCAAGGAAATGAACCTTGGCGCCACCTCCGTGGTCTGCGCCCTCCTGCACGACGTCGTGGAAGACACTGAATACACGCTGGATGACATGCGTGACATGTTCGGCGACACTGTGGCAGAGATCATTGACGGACTGACAAAAATCGAAGACCTGGTGCTGGATGACCGCAGCAGTTCCATACAGGCGGAGAACTTCCGCAAAATCTTCCTCTCCATGTCGAAAGACGTGCGCGTGATCCTCATCAAGCTGGCCGACCGGCTGCACAACATGCGCACTTTGGAGTCCATGCCGCCGGAAAAACAGCTGAAGATTGCCTCCGAGACTTCTTATTTCTACGTGCCCTTCGCCCACCGTCTGGGCCTCTACTCCATCAAGAGCGAGCTGGAAGACTATGCCATGCGCTACACGGACCCTGCCGAATATTACAATATAGCCGCCAAGATGAAAGAGACCGAGGAGGAGCGTGCCACCCTCATCGCGGAATTCGTCAAACCTATACAGGAAAGCCTTCTGGCCAATGGCATCCATGCGGAAGTCTCCTCCCGCACAAAGTCCATCTACTCCATCAACCAGAAGATGCTGCGCAAAAAAGTGAACTTCGAAGACATTTACGACATCTTTGCCGTACGCTTCGTGTTCGACAGTCCCGCTGACGAAGAGTTTGAGATATGCTGGAAAATCTACCGGATAGTCTGCATGCTTTACCAAACCAACCCGAAACGCGACCGCAACTTCCTGACCCACCCGAAAGCCAACGGATACCAGTCTCTGCATGTGACGGCCATGAGCAAGGCCGGCCGATGGGTCGAGGTGCAGATTCGTTCCAGGCGCATGGACGAGATTGCGGAAAAGGGTCTCGCCGCCCACTACAAGTACAAAGAGGATGGGGAGGCAACAGAAGATGCCGACGTCAACGACCGCCTGGAGGACTGGCTGAGCAAAACGCGCGAAATCCTGAACAGCAAGGATTCTGACGCGCTGGACTTCCTTAACGAGGTGAAACTCAACCTCGGCCTCAAGGAGGTTTATGTATTCACCCCGAAAGGGGACATGAAGTCGCTGCCCGCCGGCGCAAGTGTGCTCGACATGGCCTATGCCCTGCACACCAACCTCGGCGACCACTGCATCGGCGCCAAGGTCAACTACAATATCGTACCTGTGGACAAAGTTCTCGAAAACGGCGACCAGGTGGAGATAATCACCTCCAAAAAGCAGACCCCGAAACCGGAATGGTTGGAACTGGTCAGAACGCCGAAGGCCCGCCGCAGTATTCGCGATTTCCTGAAAACGGAGCAGACAAGGCTCTCGTCCGAATCCCAGAAAGAATCTGACGAAAACGCGGAACTCAGAAAGTTCCAACAGAAAGTGTCGGAGGAGATCTCCAACAAGTCCCTGGACGAATTGATCGACGAACAGCTCACGGCCACTCCAAACGTGTTCATGCTGGATGAAAAATACGACATCATCAAATATGTGCTGGCTGACTGCTGCAATCCCATTCCCGGCGACCAGGTGGTGGGATTCCAGGTGGCGGACGATAAAATCGTGGTGCACCAGACCAACTGCCCGCACGCTATCGAGCAGATGTCAAAATTCGGCAACCGCATCATTAAAACAAAGTGGCGCAAAGGACAACACATCGCCTTCCTTTCCGGAATCCGCATCTCCGGCTTCGACCGGAAAGGCATGATCAAGGAAATCATCGATGTGGTCTCCTCCCAGATGGACCTCAATATTCGCTCATTAAATATCGAAACGAAAAACAATGTCTTCAACGGAACGTTGATGCTCTACATCCAAAGTGTGCGCGCCCTTACCGACCTCATCCATTCGCTTCAGAAAATCGACCGGATAGAAAAGGTGGAACGCATCGGATATGATGTATAACATAAATAGGTGTATCTTGGTACCCCTACGAATTTATTAATTGTCAATTATTAACTAACAGACGTGATTCGTCTCAAATTAAAAACAACATTATTATGAAAGCTTCAGAAATTTTCGCATTCTTGGCCGGCGCAGCTGCCGCCACAGGCATCACCCTCCTTTGCACAACCGAAAAGGGTAAAAAAATCCGTGAACAAGTAGCCAAAAACTTGTCAAAGGAAGAAATCGACAAACTTATTGAAAAACTGAAATGTCAACGCAAAAACGCTCCAACAGAGGCTGACATTGAGGATGATCTGTTCGAAACAGAGGACGATCAGGAATAGAGCCCCGCAGATATGGACATCTTCAGTAATATTCTCGGCAGGTCAAAACGCGACAAGCGTACCTACCGGGATTTAAAAGTATATCTGTCGCAGCGCTACGACCTTCTCAAGCTGGAGCTTATTGAGAAGTCATCGCAGATGCTCTCGGTTATTCTGTCAATCGTTATTGTCGTGGTTTGTGCACTGGCGGTCCTGATTTACCTCTCTTCTGCACTGATCAGCTGGCTGACCCTTGCTCTGAATGCCGCATGGGCATACACCATCGTCTGTGCCGTTTTCATCCTCATCATCGTGGTGGTTCTGATGATGCGCGACAGATTGTTTGTCCGTCCTTTCATCCGCAAATTCAGCCGTATTTTCTACCCGGAGAAAAACGAAACAGACACCACTGCTGAATTCACGGAAGTAACGGAAGAGAAAGGAGGTGATAATGAATAAAAACCGCTTTGAAAGCCTTCAGGACATAGAGAACCGCAAGAAGGAACTGCGTCTTAAAATCGAACGGCAAGAGGAGATTCTTGTCAAGGACTTCGATGCCTACCAAGAGGATATGGAGACCCTGAAACGCTTGTGGAAAACCGTGAAAGGCATCCGGAAAACGGGCAGCAAAGTGCGCACCGGAGGAAAAGAGGCGCTCTCCCTCATCGCCAACAAGCTCCCCGGAACAGTGGACGTATCCAGACTCACCTCCATAATCAGCACAGCTGGCAGTATCCTGTTTTGGTTATGGGAAAGGAAACGGAAAAACAAAAAGAAATGATGCCTACAGAGACAATTATTCACTAATCAATTAAATAATCAAAAAAATGGGAAAAATCTTAGAAAAAGTTAAACCAGGCGTGGTTTATGGAAAAGATCTGCAAGAGATTTTCAAAATCGCTAAAGAAGAGCATTTCGCATTGCCCGCAGTCAATGTTGTGGGCACCAACTCCATCAACGCGGTTATGGAAGCTGCCAAAACGGTCAATTCTCCGGTGATGATACAATTCTCCAATGGCGGTGGCGTGTTCTACGCCGGCAAGTCATTGAGCAACGACAATCAGGCAGCGGCCATTAAGGGAACCATCTCCGGCGCCATGCATGTCCATCAGATGGCTGAGATGTACGGCATTCCTGTGGTCTTGCACACCGACCACGCGGCAAAAAAGCTGCTCCCCTGGATTGACGGCCTTCTCGATGCTGGCGAGAAATACTACGCCCAGCACGGCAAACCGCTGTTCAGCTCCCACATGCTCGATCTTTCCGAAGAGCCATTGAAGGAGAATATCGAAATCTGCAAGCAGTATCTGACCCGCATGTCGAAAATTGAGATGACGCTCGAAATCGAACTCGGCATCACGGGCGGCGAAGAAGACGGCGTCGACAACACCGGCATCGACAGTTCCCGTCTTTACACCCAACCCGAAGACGTGGCATACGCCTACGAAGAGCTGAGCAAAATCAGCCCCAACTTCACCATTGCAGCCTCCTTTGGCAATGTGCACGGCGTGTACAAACCCGGCAACGTGAAACTCGAGCCCATCATCCTGCACAACTCCCAGGAGTTTATCCAGAAGAAGTACAACACCCAACCCAACCCGGTCAACTTCGTATTCCATGGCGGCTCCGGTTCCGAACCCGCCAAAATCAAAGAGGCCATCCAATATGGCGTGGTGAAGATGAACATCGACACCGACACCCAATGGGCTTTCTGGGAGGGTATCATGAAGTACTACAAGAAAAACGAAGGCTACCTGCAAGCGCAAATCGGCAACCCCGAAGGCGAAGACAAGCCTAACAAGAAATACTACGATCCCAGAGCCTTCCTCCGCGAAGGCGAGAAGTCAGTGGTAGAAAGACTGAAGATTGCCTTCAGCGACCTCAACTGCCTTGACAGACTGTAAATCCAAACAACAAAAGGGTAGAGCCGAAGCTCTACCCTTTTCATCATTAATATTATAAGAATTTGAACGTTTTTCAATATTCTTAAGCCAAGCCACCACCATTCATCATAGGCGGTATGGCACCTTGCGGATTGTCCACAATGACACCGTTCTGCTCCTCGAACTTGGAGACATTGTCAGCCAAAGCATTCAAGAGTCTCTTCGTATTCTGGGGCGTCATGATGACGCGTGAACGCACCGTGCCCTTCTGCACACCCGGCAACATGGAAACAAAGTCCACGATGAACTCCGTATTGGAGTGCGAGATGATAGCCAAATTGGAATATATCCCTTGAGCTACCTCCTCAGGCAAATTGATGTCTATTTTCTGTTCAGGCATAATAGTTGTCCTTTCTTTATTAATTACTCATTTCTTCAATCAGCTCCTCCTCTTTGGAAGCCATCAGGGACTCGTATTCCTCTTTGGAACCGACCTCAATGGTCTGATATCTGCGGATACCGGTACCGGCAGGAATCTTCTGGCCCACGATGACATTCTCCTTCATACCGATCAGGTTGTCAGACTTGGCGTTGATGGCAGCCTCAGTAAGCACCTTGGTGGTTTCCTGGAAGGATGCAGCGGAAATGAAACTGTGGGTTTGCAGGGAAGCACGCGTGATACCTTGAAGAATGGGCTTACCTGTAGCAGGACGTGCATCACGCACTTGAACCAGTTTCATATCCTTACGTTTCAGGATGGAGTTGACATCACGCAACTTCTTGGCACTGATGATTTGACCTCTGCGAACCTCATCGGAATCGCCCGGATCTTCCACCACTTTCTTATCCCAAATGATGTCATTCTCCTCTTGGAAGTCAATCTTGTTGATCAGCTCGCCTTGCAAGAATTTGGTGTCACCCGGATCCTCGATTTCCATCTTACGCATCATCTGGCGTACAATCACCTCAAAATGCTTGTCGTTAATCTTCACACCCTGGAGACGGTAAACCTCCTGGATTTCATTGATGATATACTCCTGCACTTTCTGGGCGCCCTTGATATTCAGAATATCCACCGGGGTGAGCGAACCTTCGGACAGCGGCGTACCCGCTTTCACAAAGTCATTCTCCTGAGCCAGAATCTGCTTGGAGGTCGGGATGAGATAAGTCTTGGCACCTTCGCCGTTCTCGTCGTTACGCGGAGTAATACGAACCACACGGTTACCACGTTTCAGTTTCTTCTCGAAGGAAACCACACCATCGATTTCGGAAACCACAGCAGGATCTGACGGGTTACGAGCCTCAAACAGCTCCGTCACGCGCGGCAGACCGCCCGTGATATCGCCAGACTTACCGAAGGAACGGAGAATCTTGACCAGAATCTCACCGGAATCGATTTCATCGCCCTCTTCCACGGAGAGACGGGCACCCACGGGCACGTCGAAGCTCTTGATCACCTCGCCATGCTTATCCAAAATGGAGATACTCGGGTTCTTCGTTTTAAGACGGCTTTCAATAATAACCTTGTCATGAATATTGGTCTGCTCATCAGTCTCCACACGGTAGGTAACACCTTCAATGATATCATTGAACTGGACCTTACCGGCCACATCGGAAAGGATGACTGCGTTGAACGGATCCCAGTCGGCAATCAAATCACCCTTCTTAATGGGATCACCATGTTTGAAGTAGAGATTTGAACCGTAGGGCACGTTGGCGGAAGCCAGTGCAATACCTGTCTTCACATCAATAATCTTGATTTCAGCGGTACGGCCAATCACCTTGTAGTAAGGTTTGCCGAAAGCGTCTGTCTTATCCAACGCACGCAACTCGTCAACGCTCAACACACCGTCATAGGTGGCTTGGATGGAGCTGTTGGCAGCCACGTTACCAGCCACACCACCGACGTGGAATGTACGCAGAGTCAGCTGTGTACCAGGCTCACCGATGGATTGTGCCGCGATGACACCCACCGCCTCACCGATCTGAACCATCTTGCCCGTGGCCAAGTTACGGCCATAGCACTTCTGGCAGATACCATGTTTGGATTCGCAGGTAGGCACTGAACGGATTTCAACCTCCTCGATAGGAGAATCCTCAATCATCTGGCAATATTCCTCGGTCAACTCCTCACCGGCCTTGATAATCAATTCGCCAGTTTGAGGATGATACACATCGTGCAAAGTGACACGGCCGAGCAAACGATCGTAAAGGGTCTCGACAACCTCTTCATTCTTCTTCAATGCGCTCACAGTCATGCCGCGCAATGTACCGCAGTCCTCTTCCATGATAATCACGTCATGGGAAACGTCAACCAAACGACGGGTAAGATAACCAGCGTCAGCGGTCTTCAAAGCGGTATCGGCCAAACCCTTACGAGCACCGTGGGTGGAGATGAAGTACTCCTGCACGGACAGACCCTCCTTGAAGTTGGAGAGAATCGGGTTCTCAATAATCTCACCACCGGAAGAACCGGCCTTACTCGGCTTAGCCATCAAACCACGCATGCCGGAAAGCTGACGGATCTGCTCGGCAGAACCACGAGCTCCGGAGTCACGCATCATGTGCACGGGGTTGAAGCCCTGGCGGTCTTCCTCAATCTCTTTCATCAAAATCTTGGAGAGACGGGCGTTGCACTGGGACCATACGTCAATCACCTGGTTGTAACGCTCGGTGTTGGTGATGAAACCCATGTTGTAGTTCATGGTAATCTCATCCACCTGCGCATTAGCCTCAGCGATGAATTCCGGTTTCTGCTTCGGGATAATCACATCGCCCAAGTTGAAGGACAAACCTCCTTCAAAGGCCATACGATAACCCAAGCTCATGATATCGTCCAGGAATTGGGCACAAACCTTGTTGCCACACTTGTTCAGCACGTCACCGATAGTGTCACGAAGGGCCTTCTTGGTCAGCAACATGTTGATGTAGCCATACTCTTTGGGAACCACCTGGTTGAACATCACGCGACCCACAGTCGTGTCGATAATCTTAAGCGTTCCCTTGCCATCCACATCCACTCGGCACTTGATCTTGGCATTCAGGTGCACTTTCTTCTCGTTGTAGGCAATCATCACCTCTTCGGGACCATAGAAAACACCACCCTCACCCTTGACTTTATGGTCAGGAGTGGAAGGCAGTTCCTTGGTGATATAGTACAGACCCAACACCATGTCCTGAGAAGGCACCGTGACGGGGGCACCGTTGGCAGGGTTCAAAATGTTGTGGGATGCCATCATCAGCATCTGTGCCTCCATAATGGCGGCATTGCCCAGCGGCACGTGAACGGCCATCTGGTCACCGTCGAAGTCAGCGTTGAAAGCCGTACAGCATAACGGGTGCAGACGAATAGCTTTACCCTCAACCAATCGGGGCTGGAAGGCCTGGATACCCAAACGGTGCAAAGTAGGAGCACGGTTGAGCAATACCGGGTGGCCTTTCAATATGTTTTCCAGAATCTCCCATACAACGGGATCCTTGCGATCGACAATCTTCTTGGCAGATTTCACGGTCTTGACAATTCCTCTTTCAAGAATCTTGCGAATGACGAACGGTTTGAACAACTCGGCTGCCATGTCTTTCGGCAAACCGCACTCGTTCAGATGCAAGTCGGGGCCGACCACGATAACGGAACGTCCGGAGTAGTCAACACGCTTACCGAGCAGGTTCTGACGGAAGCGGCCCTGCTTACCCTTCAAACTGTCGGAGAGGGATTTGAGCGCACGGTTAGAGTCTGACTTCACCGCACTGGATTTCTTGGAGTTATCGAACAGGGAATCAACAGCCTCCTGCAACATACGTTTCTCGTTACGCATGATGACATCGGGAGCCTTGATTTCGACAAGACGTTTCAGACGGTTGTTGCGGATGATGACGCGACGATAGAGGTCGTTCAGGTCAGAAGTGGCGAAACGTCCGCCATCCAACGGGACGAGAGGACGGATTTCGGGCGGAATAACCGGCACTATCTTGATGATCATCCATTCGGGTCTGTTCTCAGCGCGCTTGCGGCTGTCGCGGAACGACTCAAACACATGCAGACGCTTGAGCAGGTCTTTCTTACGTTGCTGGGAGGTCTCGTTGTTGGCTCTGTCTCTCAGCTCATAAGACTCTGCGTCAAGGTCAACCTTGCAAAGCAAGTCGTAGAGGGCTTCGGCGCCCATCTTGGCCACGAACTTGTTGGGATCATTGTCGTCCAACAGCTTGTTGTCGGAGGGGATGGTATCCACCACCTCATAGTATTCCTCCTCGGTCAGCAGCGTGTTCTTCTTCACATTCTCACTCTCAGCCACACCCGGTTGGATGACGATGTATTTCTCATAGTAGATCACCGCGTCAATCTCCTTGGAGGACAAACCGAGCAACGCACCGATCTTGTTCGGCAATGACTTGAAAAACCAAATATGGGCAACCGGCACCACCAGTTGAATATGGCCCATTCTCTCGCGACGGACTTTGCGCTCGGTAACTTCCACACCGCAACGGTCGCAGGTGATACCTTTGTAGCGGATACGTTTGTACTTTCCGCAATGGCACTCCCAGTCTTTGGTCGGTCCGAAAATCTTTTCGCAAAACAAACCATCACGCTCAGGCTTGTAAGTCCTGTAGTTAATCGTCTCCGGCTTCAACACCTCTCCATGCGACTGCTGGAGGATGGTCTCCGGGGAGGCCAGGCTGATGGTGATTTTTTGAAACTCTTTTCTTGTATTACTGTCTTTTTTAAGAGCCATGATGTACAATTATATTTTTGTTGTCTTATTCAAATTTAATATCCAATGCCAGTCCGCGGAGCTCGTTCACCAACACGTTGAAGGACTCCGGAATGCCGGATGTGGGCATGTTGTCGCCCTTAACGATGGCCTCGTAAGTCTTGGCACGACCCACCACATCGTCGGACTTGACAGTCAGAATCTCCTGCAGCACGTTGGACGCACCATAAGCCTCGATTGCCCAGACCTCCATCTCACCGAAACGCTGGCCACCGAACTGGGCTTTACCGCCCAGAGGCTGTTGCGTGATCAGAGAGTAAGGTCCAATGGAACGGGCGTGCATCTTGTCGTCAACCATGTGGTGCAGTTTCAGATAGTAGATGTAACCCACCGTAGCCTTCTGATGGAACGGTTCACCCGTTTCTCCGTCGTACAGCTGCGTGCTACCGTTCTCGGGAAGCCCGGCCTCGCGCATGAGCTCGTTGATCTGGTCGATGGAAGCACCGTCGAAAATCGGCGTGGCATATTTCACACCCATCTTCTTGCCAGCCCAACCCAGCACAGTTTCGTAAATCTGGCCCAGGTTCATACGGGAAGGCACACCCAGCGGGTTCAGCACCACATCGACAGGACGACCGTCCTCGAGGAACGGCAGATCTTCCTGACGGACTATCTTGGCCACACAACCCTTGTTACCGTGACGACCGGCCATCTTGTCACCAATGCGGAGCTTGCGCTTGTTGGCAACATAGACTTTGGCCATTTGCACCACGCCTGCGGGCAGCTCAGTGCCGATTGTGGCATCGAACACCTCACGGGTCTTCTTGGCGTTAAGCTCTCTGACCTTGATGAGGTAATTACGGATGATGTCGGCCACCAGCACGTTGATCTTCGCGTCGTTGGTCCACTTGGAGACCGTCACTGTGGTGAAGTCCACCGTGTTCAGCAGTCGCTGGGAGAACTTGGCGCCCTTGGCAATCACGACATTCTTGGCACTGTCGTATACGTTGTGGGCAATCTTGCCTTCCAGAATCTTGTACAGCTTGGCCACAGCGGTGTCATGCAGCTTGTCGAACTGCACCTGGAATTTCTCCTCGATCTCGGCCACCACGTCCTTGTCCTTGGCTTTGGACTTTCTGTCCTTGATACGGCGTGACAGGTCCTTGGATCCGATGACCACACCCTTCATGGATGGGGGCGCCTTGAGGGAAGCGTCCTTCACATCGCCGGCCTTGTCGCCGAAGATGGCGCGAAGCAGCTTCTCTTCCGGGCTCGGATAAGACTCACCTTTAGGCGTAATCTTACCAATCAGAATGTCACCCTCGTTCACTTCAGCACCCACACGAATCAAACCGTTCTCCATCAAGTCGCTCGTGGCTTCTGTGGAGACATTCGGAATGTCATTGGTGAGTTCCTCGATACCGCGCTTGGTGTCGCGCACGTCCATGGTGAACGATTCAATATGAATAGACGTATATAAATCGTCGGTAACCGCCTTTTCGGAGATCACGACGGCATCCTCGAAGTTGTAGCCTTTCCAAGGCATGAAGGCGACCATCAGGTTGCGACCCAGGGCAAGCTCGCCGTTCTCGGTGGCGTAGCCCTCAGTCAGCACGTCGCCCTTCTTCACCTTCTGGCCCTTCACCACGATAGGACGCATGTTGATACATGAGTTCTGGTTAGTCCGTCTGAACTTGAGCAGCTCGTAAGTCTTGGCACTGGGATCAAAGCTGACCAGTTCTTCGGTTTCAGAACGTTCGTAATCAATCTCGATGTGTTGCGCGTCAACAGACTTCACCACACCATTGCCCTCAGCCAGGAGGACGGCGCGGGAGTCAACGGCCACCCGGTGCTCCAGACCGGTACCCACGATGGGAGCTTCCGGTCTCAGCAACGGAACAGCCTGACGCATCATGTTGGAGCCCATCAACGCACGGTTGGCGTCGTCATTCTCCAAGAACGGAATCAGAGATGCGGCAATAGACGCAATCTGGTTGGGTGCGATGTCGATGAGGTCGATTTCCTCCTTCGGCAGGATAGGATAGTCAGCCAAACGGCGGGCTTTCACCTTCTCACCCAACACATCGTTCTTGTCCATCGGCGTATTGGCCTGGGCGATACACTTGTTGTCCTCCTCTTCGGCGGTGAGGAAAATCGGCGGCTCGTTGAAGAGCACCTTGCCGTTCTCCACCTTGCGGTACGGCGTCTCAATAAAACCGAGATGGTTGATCTTGGCGAAGACGCAGAGAGAGGAGATCAAACCGATGTTCGGACCTTCAGGGGTCTCAATGGTACACAGACGGCCATAGTGCGTGTAGTGCACGTCACGGACCTCAAAGCCGGCACGCTCACGTGACAGACCGCCAGGACCCAAAGCGGAAATACGACGCTTGTGCGTGATTTCAGACAACGGGTTGGTCTGGTCCATGAACTGTGAAAGCTGGTTGGTTCCGAAGAACGAGTTGACCACAGAGGACAACGTCTTGGAATTGATCAGGTCAACCGGGGAGAACAACTCGTGGTCACGCACATTCATCTTTTCACGGATAGTGCGGGCCATGCGGTTCAGACCCAGGCTGAACTGGTTGTATAATTGTTCGCCGACGGTACGCACACGACGGTTGCTCAAGTGGTCGATATCATCGACATCCGTCTTGTTGTTGATCAGCTCAACCAGATAGCGGATGATGGAGATGATATCCTCGTTGGTCAGCACGCCGGTTTCCATCGGGATATTAAGATTCAGTTTCTTGTTGATACGGTAGCGGCCCACCTCCCCAAGGTCGTAACGTTTGTCAGAGAAAAAGAGCTTCTCAAGGGTAGCGCGAGCTGTCTCCTCATCGGGAGCCGTCGTGCTCTTCAGCTGCAGGTAGATGTACTCGATGGCCTGTTTGCCGGAGTTCGTCGGGTCTTTCTGCAGGGTGTTGAAAATCACGGAGTAGTCCGTATTCTTCTCATCCGTTTTGTGGAAGAGCACAGACTTGATGTTGGCGTCCGTAATCATCTGGATGTGCTGCTTGTCAAACACCGTCTCACGGTCAATGATGACCTCGGTACGTTCGATGTTGACCACCTCGCCGGTCTCATCATCCACAAAGTCCTCATACCAGGTCTTCGTGACGGCGGCGGCGAACTTCTCGCCCAGGAACTTCTTCAGGTTGGCCTTGGTGGCTTTAACCTCGTGAGCAATATCGAAAATGCTCAGGATGTCCTTGTCGGTTTCATAACCGATGGCACGCAGCAATGTGGTGACCGGCAATTTCTTCTTACGGTCGATGTAAGCATACATCACGTTGTTGATGTCGGTCGTGAACTCCATCCATGATCCCTTGAACGGGATGATACGGGCGGAGTAAAGCGGTGTTCCGTTCGTGTGATAGGAGAAGCCGAAGAACACACCGGGGGAGCGGTGCAATTGGGAAACCACCACGCGCTCGGCACCGTTGATGATAAATGTGCCGCTCGGTGTCATATAGGGGATCATGCCCAAATAGACATCCTGGATAATGGTTTCAAAATCCTCATGCTCCACGTCGTTGCATGAGAGTTTCAGCTTTGCCTTCAGGGGAACACTGTATGTCAAGCCTCTTTCAAGGCATTCGTCCATCGTATATCGGGGGGCGTCGATGTAATAATCAAGGAATTCGAGGACGAAACTGTTTCTCGCATCGGTGATCGGGAAGTTTTCCGCGAAAGCCTGATAAAGGCCCTCGTTGTGACGCAGTTCAGCGTCTGTGTTAATCTGAAAGAACTCCTTGAATGATTTCAATTGAATATCGAGGAAGTCGGGATATTCAACCGGTCTTGTTGATGCGAAACTTATTCTTTTATTGTTATTAGTTGCCAAGACTTTTCAATTTGATTGTTAATACTGATTTTAAGGGGGGAATACCAATCAGCGGGTATTAAAGACAACAATAAGTACAATACTTCCACCGGAGTGGAAGTGTTGTACTATTGTTGTGGGGTGTGTTGGAATTAGTTGAGTTCGACCTCAGCGCCAACTTCTTCGAGGGCTTTCTTCAAAGACTCAGCTTCGTCTTTGGAAACGCCTTCCTTGACGGCCTTGGGAGCACCGTCAACCAGTTCCTTGGCTTCTTTCAGGCCGAGGCTGGTGAGTTCCTTCACCAACTTCACGACTTGCAATTTCTGAGCGCCGGCGGCTTTCAGGATCACATTGAATTCGGTCTTCTCTTCAGCGGCGGCTGCACCAGCGCCAGCAGCGGGACCAGCGGCAACTGCGACTGCAGCGGCTGCGGGCTCAATACCGTATTCGTCTTTCAAAATTTGAGCCAACTCGTTAACTTCCTTAACGGTCAAATTCACTAATTGTTCTGCAAATGCTTTTAAATCTGCCATAATTTTATAATTTTAAATGTTTTTACTAAATGATTTGTTGTTAAATTTGATTTTTTACTGTCTTTCAGACAAAGTTTTGACAATACCGGCCAGTTTGCCACCACCAGACTGCAGTGCGGACACCACATTCTTGGCAGGTGATTGCAGCAGGGCGACGATATCGCCGATCAATTCCTCGCGGGACTTGATATTGCACAGAGCCTCAAGCTGGTCGTCGCCAATGTAAGCGGTCTCCTCAATGAAGGCGGCCTTGACGAGGGGCTTGTCGAACTTGGCACGGAACTCCTTAATCAGGCGTGCAGGCACGTTGCCCGTGTTGCACAGCATGATGGAGGTGGCACCGTTCAGCACCGGATAGAGCTCTGAATAGTCGGCCTCTGACTGGTCCATGGCGCGTTTCAGCAGGGTGTTCTTCACCACTTTCAACTTGACATCGCGCTTGAAGCAGAGACGGCGCAACTGGTTGACCGTGCTAACCGTGAAACCGGAAATATCGGTTACATATACATGCGAATAGTTAGCCAAGTCCTGTGCTATTTCTTCTATAATCTGAGCTTTTTGTTCTTGTTTCATACTAACTAATCTTTAAATTATAACGTAACTGATTTAGGATCCACCTGCACACCGGGACTCATCGTCGTGGAGAGGTAGATGCTCTTGATATAGGTTCCTTTGGCGGAAGAGGGTTTCAGTTTGATGACGGTGCCCAGCATTTCGCGGGCGTTGTCAGCCAACTGGTCCACGGAGAAATGATTCTTGCCGATGGCAGTGTGGATGATACCGTACTTGTCCACCTTGAAGTCGATCTTACCGGCTTTCACTTCGGAAACGGCCTTGCCGATGTCCATAGTGACTGTACCGGACTTGGGGTTCGGCATCAAACCACGGGGGCCCAATATTCTACCGAGGGCACCGATCTTCGGCATAACGCTCGGCATCGTGATGATCACGTCAACGTCGGTCCAGCCTTGCTTGATCTTGTCCACGTATTCATCCAAGCCAACATAATCAGCTCCCGCAGCCTTTGCCTCTTCTTCTTTGTCTTGCGTACAGAGCACAAGCACACGCACCACCTTGCCCGTTCCGTGAGGCAGCGTCACGATACCACGTACCATTTGGTTGGCCTTGCGAGGGTCAACGCCCAGGCGGACGTCGATGTCGAAGGATGCATCAAACTTGGTATAGGTAAGGTTCTTCACCACCTGGATAGCCTCAGGTAAAGCGTAAACTTTACTCTTATCAAATTTAGCAAAAGCCTCTTTGCGTTTTTTTGATATTTTAGCCATTTGATTCGTTTTTTACTTGTTATTAATTTTTCTCGAAAGGATTCTGGCCACCTTTCACGTTGACTCCCAGACTGCGTGCGGTTCCGGCCACCATTGACATGGCGGACTCGACCTCGAAGCAGTTCAGGTCGCTCATCTTGGTCTCGGCAATCGTACGCACCTGGTCCCAGGTAATGGTACCGACTTTGTTACGGTTGGGCTCGCCGGAACCCTTCTGAAGCTTGGCTGCTTCCTTGATCTGAACAGCAACCGGAGGCGTCTTCGTGATGAAGTCGAAGGACTTGTCCTTGTAAACCGTAATCACAACAGGGATGATTTTGCCAGCCATTTCCTGCGTACGCGCATTGAACTGCTTGCAAAAGTCCATGATGTTCACACCCTTGGAACCCAATGCAGGTCCTACCGGGGGTGCTGGATTGGCGGCTCCTCCTTTGATTTGTAACTTAATTAATCCAGCTACTTCTTTTGCCATTTTTTAATTTGATTTAATTGTTTGTAACTACTTTCGTGGCGCTATATTTTTTCAACCTGCATAAAACCCAGCTCCAGCGGGGTCTTACGGCCGAAGATTTTCACCATGATCTTCAGCTTCTTCTTCTCGGTGTCTATCTCCTCGATAAAACCGTTGAAAGTGTTGAAAGGCCCGTCAATAACCTTAATCTCCTCACCCACTGTGAACGGCTGGATGAACGAGTCGTCTTGTGTCATCAACTCGTCCACCTTGCCCAACAGGCGAGAGACTTCAGCCGGACGCAACGCTACGGGAATGTCGCTCTTGCGCTTGCACCCTACAAAACCCAACACCCCGGGAATGTCCAGTATCAGACTGAAAACCTCTTCCATCTTCGCCACCTCTATGAAGATGTAGCTCGGGAAATAGTTCTTCTCCGTCACAACCTTCTTCCCACTCTTGGTGATGTGGTGTACTTTCTCGGTAGGGATCAGCACCTTCGTCACATAATCCTTCAGAATGGAAAGCTCAACCTCTGTCTCGATGTTCTGCTTCACCTTCTTCTCGGTACCCGTGACTGCCTTAATCACATACCATTTACGCTCGACTTCTGCCATGATTCGCTATTTTGGATATAACAACCACTATAAGAAAACTACATAGCCGGGAATACCAAATCCATTCCCAAGTTGAAAATAGCATCCATCAAAAACACGATTAACGCGATTATAAGGGAAGCAATGGACACTACCACAACACTATTTCCAAGTTCCTGCATGGTTGGCCAAGTTGTCTTGTAAACCAACTCATCATACACTTCTTTAAAATAATTAACTATCTTCATCTTCTTATATTTTTTCTATTATTATCTGATTTTAGAAACTTTTTTCATTTCTTCTGCAAAATACCCTACCCCGCACTAACACCTTGATGTTGAAAAATTGAACGCACAAAATATTCATAACCAAACGGTTAGAAAATCATATCAACAATTCAAAACCCCTTTAGCGCCAATTCTCTAACAAGTTGGCAAATATAGTATTTTTTTTATATGAATATTCACTTATGAAAAAAAAATTTAGGTATGGCACATTTTTTGTTACTGAGCCCTATATTTTCAACCGGAGATAGGAAATCGTCCTTCCCTCGGCCAACCACATCTTCTCGTAGAAAGTCTGCACTTCCGTCAGCAAAGGGTCTGCCTCACCGGCATACACATCCTCCACGTCCGCCTGCACACCCCAGCCCTCAACCGGCGCTGTCTCACGCACATATTCGTACAACAACCGGCTGTCGGTCTTCAGGTTCAACAATCCCCCGCCCTCCGGCAGCACCTCGCGATAGAAACCGACAAAGCGCGGCGAAACCAGCCTCCGGCGCTCACTCTTGGGCTGCGGGTCCGGAAATGTAACCCATATCTCACTCACCTCTCCCTTCTCGAAATAGTAGCCGATGTTGTCAATGTTAATGCGCAGGAAAGCCACATTGGACATGTTGCCCTCAATGGCATCCTTGCAGCCACGCCACAATCGCGCACCCTTCCGGTCAACACCGATGAAGTTGCGCTCAGGGTAACGCCGCGCCAACGCGATTGTGTAATCCCCCTTGCCACAACCCAGCTCCACCGTGATCGGATGGTCGTTGTGAAAATAGTCGCTACCCCACTTGCCCTTCAAAGGAAACGGGATACCCTGACGGTCATAACTGGTGTGTTGGAACAAATTTCCAAATGTTTCATTTTCCGCAAATCGTGCTAATTTATGCTTTGCCATATTTATGGTTTTAATTTACTTCACTCACCCCATTCACCCCATTCACCCCATTCACCTCATGCACCCCATTCACCGTTCACCGTTCACCTTTCACCATCCTGCCATACACTCCGCCTTGCGCAAGCAGCTCGTCGTGGCTGCCTTGTTCCACCACGCGGCCCTGGTCGAGGACTATGATGCGGTTCGCGTTCCGGACCGTGGAAAGCCTGTGCGCGATCACCAGCACGGTGCGGTTCTGCATAATATTGTCCAAAGCAGCCTGGACAGCCCGCTCCGATTCTGTATCCATGGCCGATGTGGCTTCATCCAGAATGAGCAGGGGCGTGTTGCGCAAAACAGCCCGCGCAATGCTGATACGCTGACGCTGGCCACCGGAAAGGTTCAACCCCCGGTCGCTCAAGTCATGCGCGAAGCCGTCGGGCAGGGACATGATGAAATCGTAAATGTTGGCAGTCTTCGTCGCCTCCACCACGTCAGCCTCCGTCACTCCGGACATACCCATTACAATATTATTATATATAGTATCATGAAACAGCACCACATCCTGTGAAACGAGCGAAAACCGGGCACGATACTGGTGAAGATCATACTGGCGGATATCAACACCATCCATCAAGACAGCTCCAGCGGATGGATCATAAAAGCGCTCCAGCAAATCTGCGAGCGTTGACTTGCCGGCACCGGACTGCCCTACCAGCGCAACGGTCTCCCCTTTACGCAACTCGAAACTCACGTCTTCCAAAACAGGACGATCGCTGTATGCAAAAGTGAGGTGCTCAAACACTATACCCTTGGAGAACGGGGGCAGGGGAAGGGAGGGGCTATTATGGGAAACTTCATCATCGACAGAAAGAATCTCGTTCAACCGGTCAAGGGCAGAGAGACCCCGTTTGTACTGTGCCTGCGCATTCGAAATGTTTTTCACCGGATTGATAACCTGGGTGAAAAGAGCAATATAGGTGATGAAAAGTTCGGCGGTAAGGGTGGCTGACGGCGAGAGCACCATCATACCCCCGATAACGAGAACGACCATCACGACGGAAACGCCCAGGAACTCACTGAGGGGTGATGCGATATCGATTTTGCGATAGACCTTACGCTGCTTATCAGAAAATTGCCGGTTAAGCTGCCCGAACACGCGGTTGGCATTATCTTGTGCATTGAAACCTTTAATGATGCGCAATCCACCCAAGGACTCCTCCACATGGGCGAGCAGAGAACCGAGCCTCTGCTTGGAAGTTTTGGCATCGCGGCGCAAAGAGCGGGCCAGATAACCAATAATGACAAACGTGATCGGCAAAAGCAGCAAGGCATAGAGTGTCAGTTTAGCATGTATGCAGAACAAGGCCACAATATAGATGATAGCCGTAATCGGTTCTACAAGAAAAGTCTTGAGGGCAGTAAGAATGGTGAACTCAATTTCGTGCGTATCATTAACAGCACGGGAAACAACGTCGCCGCTGCGTTGCCTGCTGAAAAAGCTGAGAGGAAGATGTAGAATCTTATCGTAAAGAGCGTTCCTGATGGAATACAAGAAGTCGCTTCGCACCGAAGCCATAACCCATTGGGCGGCATAGCCAAAGAGGTTTTTGAAAAGATAGAGCAAAATGGCCGCCACGATCAAGGCCAGCATCGATTGCCCCAAAAGATCCAAATTCACGACATGCCCGATATGGGACACAAAGAAAGAGGAGATAGGGCTTAAGCCATCCAGCGAGCCGCGGAACAGCAAGCTGCAAAACGGCTCGATCATCATGAAAACGGTGACAGAAAGTATTACGGACAGGAAACTGAAAAAAAACACCACAAGCAGCCGCCCAAAATATCTGCGCAACAACTGAAATATATAAGGTGCATTTTTCATGACTGCAAATATACAAAAAAAAGGGAGTTGTGGAACAAGGCACAACTCCCTTAAGTATGAGAATAACTATTTATTATTTAGCAATGACCAGCTTACGGGAAATGATGGCCTCGTCATTGACAATTTGCAGTACATACACACCAGGTGTGAGGTCAGCTACGTTGAAGGTCTCAACATTGGACTTGCTTTCGAAGTTGGTCGTTCTTTCAGCCACAGTCTTACCGGTGAGCGTAGTGATACGGACCACAGTCTGACCGCTAACACCCTCGACACGGACGTTGACATTTTCAGCAGCCGGGTTCGGGTAAACCTTAAC
>CAJODA010000006.1 GCA_905233745.1 uncultured Bacteroidales bacterium | reverse complement strand
AAATGGCGCAGTGAGAAGGAGATTATGGACAAGATCCAGCACTGCAAGGACGAGATTGAGCAGTATAAGCTGGAAGCTGCCAATGAGGAGCGCCAAGGCAATTATGGACGCGTGGCCGAATTGCGCTATGGCTTGATAAAAAATGATGAGGACCAGATCGTGCAGTTGCAGAAAGAGTTGGAGTCACTGCAGGGCGATGATGCCTTGATTGACGAGAAAGTCGGTGCGGACGACATCGCTGAGGTGGTCGCTCGTTGGACGGGCATACCTGTCACCAAGATGATGCAGAGCGAGAAGTCGAAATTGTTGCATCTGGAGGAGGAACTCCACAAGCGCGTGGTGGGTCAGGATGAAGCCATCTGTGCGGTGGCAGACGCCATCCGCCGGAGCCGTGCCGGCCTGCAGGACGCCAGACGCCCCATCGGCTCGTTCATCTTCATGGGCACCACAGGTGTGGGTAAAACGGAGTTGGCCAAGGCGCTTGCCGAGTATCTGTTCAATACGGAAGATGCCATGATTCGCTTCGATATGAGCGAATTCCAGGAATCCTATTCTGTTTCCCGACTCATCGGCTCACCCCCGGGCTATGTGGGGTATGATGAGGGTGGCCAGCTTACCGAAAAGGTGCGCCGCAAACCCTATTCTGTCATCCTGTTTGATGAGATTGAGAAAGCGCATCCCGATGTGTTCAATGTCCTGTTGCAAGTGCTTGACGATGGTCGACTCACCGACAACAAAGGTAGGGTGGCCGACTTCAAGAACACCATCATCATCATGACCTCCAACCTGGGCTCCAATATTATCCAGGACAACTATGCCGACAGGGCTAACTTCTCCGACATAGAGGTGTTTGAGCGTACGAAAGCAGAGGTTGGCGATCTGCTCAAGAAGACGTTGAAACCGGAGTTCCTGAACCGTATTGACGAGATTGTGATGTTCCAGCCGCTTTCAAAACGTGAAATCAGATCGATTATCGATTTGCAGATATCGCAGCTCGGTGATTTGCTGGAGCCTCGTAACATCAAGTTGGAGTTCAGTCGGTACGCTTTGGATTTGCTGCTGCAATTGGGCTACGACCCCGTCTATGGGGCGCGTCCGCTCAAGCGGGTCATCCAGAAACGGATTCTGAACGAGCTCTCCAAGATCATTCTTGCGGAGGACATCGAACGCGACTGCACCATCATGGTGGATTCGGTGGAGGACGGCAAGTTCGTCTTCTATAAGAAGTAAGAGAGAATGTGAATATTATTGGCGACAGACGCAAAGTGCTGTCGCCATTTTTTTTATCTTTGCGGACTAAAAGTATTACTGGTAATTTGCTTTTTTATTTATTTTTGTCACTCCAAAACGTGATTCATGATGACCGACAACTATCTCTTGTTAGGAGCTAAAAAGAAACTTATTGAGGAACTTCGCCAGAAGGGTATCACGGACGAGAACGTCCTGAAGGCTTTTGATAAGGTGGAGAGACATCGTTTTGTGGAGTCTTTTCTTTGGGACAAGGCATACGAGAATAAGGCGCTGAAACTGATGAATGGTCAGACTATCTCCCATCCCTATACGGTCGCTTTCCAAACCCAATTGCTTGATGTCCGGGAAGGAGAGAAAATATTGGAAGTGGGTACCGGCTCGGGTTTCCAGGCGGCTATCCTAAGTGCCATGGGCGCGCGCGTGTTCTCCGTCGAGCGCCAGCAGCAGCTCCACCTGAGCGCTAAGCGTCTGTTAGAACAACTGGATGACCGTATCGTCTTATATTACGGAGATGGCTTTCAGGGCTATCCCAGATTTGCGCCCTATTCCAAGATCATCGTAACCTGCGGCGCACCCTCGGTGCCCGACGCACTGCTGAAGCAACTGTTCCCCGGCGGCATCATGGTGATTCCCGTCGGCGACGAGTCCCACACGATGAAAAGAATCCGGAAAATCGATGATGAACATTATGAGGAGGAGACCTTCGGGGATTTTCTTTTCGTCCCTATGCTCAAAGAACGCGTAAGCATACGGTGAAGAGGAGGCTCATGAGGTACATGAGGTGAAATGGGTGCATGGGATACATGAGATAATATAGAATGAGTGTTTTTTTGAACTTTAAACTTTGAACTTGTAATATGTCCACTTCAGCCTTAATATTTGCTGCAGGTTTAGGAACCCGATTGCGTCCCTTGACGGATTCGCGTCCCAAGGCGCTGGTTTGTTATGAGGGCAAGACCCTGCTGGAGCACGTCCTTGACAAGATCATCGCAGCTGGAATTCACTATATTGTGGTCAACGTGCACCATTTTCCGGACCAGATAATCAACTTTCTGAAAAGTCATCCCAAGGAGGCGGAGGTGCGGGTGTCGGATGAACGTGCCTATCTGCGTGACACGGCAGGCGGACTCAGGTTCGCGGAGCCGTTGCTGGGCGATAGTGACAGCGTTTTGCTCTATAATGTGGATATTCTGTCCACTATTGACATTCCGTCCATGATGGAATACCACAGGAATACTGGGGCGGAGGTCACCCTTGCGGTCAGGGATCGCAAAACATCCCGGTACCTCCTTTTTGACCCCTCGGACCTCTCCTTGTGTGGGTGGAAAAATGTCCAGACAGGCCAGCTGATTCTCCCCGGAAACATCGAAACCCCGATGCCGCTAGCGTTCAGTGGAATACACTTAATTGACAGGAAAGTTATTAACAAAATACCCTCTGTGGAGAAGTTCTCGCTGGTCCCGTTCTATGTCGGACAAGTCGGAAAAATGAACATTAAAGGTTTCTGGCATCAACAAGACGATTGGTGCGATGTCGGAAAGTACTCGGATTACTCTAATGTATTGAATTAGACCGTTTTGCTATAGCATAATCTATTTCGATAGAAGTCAAATCTATACACTATTTTTTTTAAAAATCAAGGGTGTGAACCCTGTTTTTTTCACTTTTTTTTGTTCATTTTTGCAGTCGGAAAAAACGTGTGAGAGGAAATTGTTAATATCCTCTCAGATAGTCAAATATATTTTTTTATTGCCTGCTTATGGATAAGATTACCCGAGATTATACCCAGATTTGGCAGAATTGTCTGCAAATCATTGCTGATATTGTTGGAAAGGAGGCCTACGAAACGTGGTTCGCACCTATTGTGCCGGTTTCGTTGGAGGATAATACGTTGATTCTGCAGTTGCCGAGTCATCTTTACTACGAGTTTCTGGAAGAGCACTATGTGAAAGTCTTGAAGAGTGTCATTCGTAAGGAGCTTGGGCAGTCGGGTAAGCTCAAGTACCGCATTCTCATGGAGAAGCAGGAGGATCCGCAGAAGGCGAAAACGATCACGTTGCCATCCCACCACCGTCCGGCTGTGAGTAATCCTCCCACACTGGCTCCCATAGATGTGTACAACACTTCCAATAAGGAGATTCCTGACCCCTTTGTCCTTCCCGGTATCCAGAAGCATAAGATCCCCTCAAACCTGATTGACACCCTGACGTTCGACAATTATGTTGAGGGAGACTGTAACCGTCTGGCCCGTTCTGCGGGCTGGGCTATCGCCCAGGCTCCCGGCCAAACCTCATTCAACCCCCTGTTTATCTATTCTGAAGTGGGATTGGGGAAAACACACCTGGTGAATGCCATCGGCATCCAGACTAAGATTAACTATCCGGATAAGACGGTCGTCTATGTCAGTTCCGACACCTTTTACCAGCAGTATATTGAGGCTATCAAGAACAAGAATGTGCCCGACTTCATTTGGTTTTACCAGTCGGTGGATATGTTGATTATTGATGATATCCAGTTTATTTCCGGTGGCAAAGCCAAGACGCAGGAGGCCTTTTTCCACATTTTCAACTCGTTGCATCAGAAGGGGAAACAGATTATCATCACCTCCGACAAGTCTCCGGTTGAGATCTCCGGCTTTGAGCCGCGCCTGTTGAACCGTTTCAAGTGGGGTCTGACGGCAGATCTTCAGGTGCCTGATTTGGAAACCCGTATCGCCATCATCAACAAGAAGCTGGAGAACAACGGTATCACCTTCCCTAAGGAGGTGGTTGACTATCTTGCCTTGTGCATCACCTCCAACACCCGCGAGCTGGAGGGCGCTATGATTGCCATCCTGGCACAAGCCTCCCTGAACCATAAAGCCATCACGGTGGATCTGGCCAAGGAGATGGTGGACAAATATGTGAAAACCAACGCCAAGGAGATATCCATTGAGTATATCCAGAAAATCATCTGCGATTATTTCAAGATTTCCACCGACGCCATCAATGCCAAAACCCGCAAGCGCGAAATCGTGCAGGCCCGCCAGCTCAGCATGTACTTCGCACGGAAATACACCAAGCTCCCCTTGTCTGTCATCGGCGCCTACTGCGGCAACAAGGACCATGCCACGGTCCTGCACGCCTGCCGTACGGTCAATAATCTCTATGAAACCGACAAGAAAATGAAGATTTATGTCGATGATATTGATATGAAAATGAAATTGTAATTTTTTGTTTAATTTTATACTTGCATATCTGGATTTTATTGTTTATCTTTGCCGCTGGCAAAAATTTTTACAATTATGACTAAACGGTGGATATGCAACGAACTTCCCGATAGGGCGGCAGTGGAGAGATTAGCAGCCCAACTCTCTATCGAAAAACCTTTGGCAGCTCTGTTGATTCAGAGAGGCATTACCACCCCTGATGCCGCAGCTGATTTCTTCAACCCCGACATTAGCAAGTTGCATAACCCCTTCTTGATGAAAGATATGGATAAGGCTGTGAAACGCCTGTCCGATGCCATTATTGACAATCAGAAAATCCTGGTTTATGGTGACTATGATGTAGATGGCACCTCGGCCGTTGCCCTCCTTTACTCCTTCCTCTGCGAAATCATCGGGTCTGACTCCAAAAATCTTGTTGAATACTACATCCCTGACCGCTATTCGGAAGGCTATGGCATTTCCGACCAAGGTGTTGAGTATTGCCGTGATAACAACATAAACCTGCTTATTTCCCTCGACTGCGGTATAAAGGCCAATGACAAGGTGGAACTGGCTAACAAGTATGGCATCGATGTGATTGTCTGTGACCACCATCTGGAGGGTGACGAACTGCCCACGGCAGTGGCTATTCTTGATCCCAAGCGCAAAGATTGCCCCTATCCATACAAGGAACTCTCCGGATGCGGTGTGGGCTTTAAACTGATACAGGGCTATTGCCAGAAATATAAGCTCCCCGACCAGCTATGGCTATCTCGCATGGACCTTGTGGCCATCAGCATCGCTTCAGACATCGTGGCTATTACCGGTGAGAATAGAATCTTGGCCCACTTCGGACTTGAGATTATCAACAAGTTTCCTCGTGTCGGAATCAAATCCATTCTTGACCAGGCCGGCATCAAGCTGCATTATCCTTTCAAGGAAGAGACCATCTTCTCCCGCGTTATTTCCATTTCGGACCTTGTTTTCTACGTTGGCCCGCGTATCAATGCCGCCGGCCGGATGAAGAGCGGGCGTGAGTCCGTGCGCCTTTTCATCAGCGAGGATGAGAACAAGTCGGAAGATATTGGCAAACGTATCAATAACCTCAACGAGGAGCGGAAAGAGCAGGACAGGAACGCAACCGAGGAGGCTATTCACACTATCCGTACGTCGCACGAGTATGTTAACCGGAAGAGTATTGTGATTTATAATCCCAACTGGTTCAAGGGAATTATCGGAATTGTGGCCTCCCGACTGGTTGAGGTCTTCTATAAGCCGACTATTGTTTTGACAAAGTCCTCCGACGGCCTGATTACGGGTTCCGCCCGCTCTGTGAAAGAGTTCAATATCTACGATGGTATTGATTATTGTTCCGATTTGCTGGAGCACTTTGGCGGCCATAAATTTGCCGCAGGCCTCTCCATGAAGGAGGAGAATCTTGAAGAGTTTATTGAAAAGTTCGAGCAGTACGTCAGCGATAATTTGGAGGAATCTTCCTTCGTGCCGGAGATTTCCGTCGATATGTCGCTTGACTTATCGGAAATCACGCACAGTTTCCTGAACAATCTGAAGCGTTTCGCCCCCTTTGGACCCGGGAATATGGAACCTATTTTCCAGTCGGACTGTGTGGTGGACGAAGGTGCGGCCCGCATTGTTGGTGACAAGCATTTGAAGGCCAGGGTGCAATATCCTGACCGCCCTGTTCATCCTATAGATGTGATTGCTTTCAACCAGAAAGACAAGCTGGAGATGATTCAGAACAACAAGCCTTTTGATGTCCTGTATCATGTGGAGGAAAATGTGTGGAATAATGTGGTGAATATCCAATTGAATGTAAAGGATATCCGCCCTTGCATCATGAAAGATTAGGTCTTTCACCCCTTGTCAGGGTATAATCAAATCATCTGTTTTTACTTTTGGGACGTAGTGCGTGCCCTCGCGTCGATAGTATTTATGGTCGTCGTTTTCGCCTATTTCAGCCAGCCGGATGCATTCGTTCCCTTGGCCGATGGCAATAATGAGCAGGGGCTCGTAAGGGAGTTCAAATGCCTTGATGATTGCCTCTTTGTTGAATGCCCCGATGATGATGCCGTTGAGCCCCATTTCTACAGCCTTTAGCAGCATGCTTTGAACGGATATGCCGGCGTCAATATCCACCATTCGGTTTTCGGGGACAGTGGTGCAAACAATGATGAAGGCTTCGGGCTCTGTGCCCGGGAAAGGCAAATGCAACTCCGGAAGTGCGCCTCCTAACTTGATATGTTGAAGCACTTCAGAGGAGCCGCTGTCACGGGTGACCAGCTTGAAGCGCAAAACCTGCTGGTTGCGTGCGGAAGGTATTTTGTTGTTCACCCCCACAATCATCCTTAGAGTCTCTATACTAACCACTCTGGTTGGATCGTAGCCACGATAGCTGCGGTTTTTGATCAGCAAAGTGTTCAAAGAGTGCCCCGTCTGGCGGATGACAGTCTGCTTTTTCGCTTTGCGAAAATCATCAAATCTACTTTCTAAGAAATTGTCTGCCATGACCTTGTCTTCACCGTTTACCGTTCACCGTTCACCCTAATAGCTCGTATAGGAAAGCTCGAGTCGGAGGCGCTTGTTGTCGGTAAGATCCGGACCGCCGAACATAAGGCGGCTGGCCCGAACGCCCGAGCCTTTCACAACCAGATTTATGGAATTTGAAAGATCAGTGTTGCGAAGTATGAGTTGTTGTACGTATTCGGTGATACGGAAGCGGTACTCATGCTTGTTTATATCGTAAGTGCCTCCAAAGTAGGAGGAACTGGTATAGTATTCATCATCCGGAAGATACATGATGCTCCCATCGTCGGCTTTGATGCCTTGAATGCTCAGGGAAGAGGGGTGGACAAGAAACTCTTCGTTCGGGGAGACGTTGGTGATGACCAGTTCGGCTTTGTTGATGACCACGCGGTTGTTGAGACTTTTGAATGCGTCTTGCAGATATGGGAAGGTGATGTGCGTTTTCACGCCGCCGGTAGCTTGGACGAAGAGGGTGTTCTTGCCTACTTCCTGCTGGCCGGAAACCACTTCTTGGATGAAATCGGAATTGCTGGATCTGCTGTAGTCATGGACAATACCGGTGAATCTGACGCATTCGGTGTTGCACGAGAAATCATATTTGGAGTGTGTGCCGGAAGCGTTGTGGTAATATAAGGAAATGGCGGTCAGTGAGCTGGTCATGTTGGTCATGAACATGTAGCCTGTATTGCCGGTATGGGATATGGCGTCAATGCAGAGCCCTTTGAAAAACTGTTGGAACGTGCTGTTACTGCTCATGCTGGACTGATGGTCTAGCAGATACTGGCCGAATGCCTGCGACAGTCGTACTCGTACGTGAGGGTTGAAAGAGTTGGTGTCCACGATGACGGGCGTTTGGGGACGGATAGTGTAGCTGGTAAGGCTGTAGTTCAGGGGAGTGGGGTCGTAGTTTACCGTACTGTTTTGGTAGTATTTGTTTTCAGAGGAGAGATCTTCGTTGATGCGGTAAACGCGGATGCCCACGCTGGAGTTGGTGTCGCCGTAGTAGGAGGAGATTTGCAGGGTCAGGACAACGGAGTCCACTACAGGATTCTCGCCAAAGTTGACAGATGAGCCGCTCAGCGCGAATTGGGAGTAAATGGTGGCGCGGCTGTCTCCAAAAATGGGGTCGTGGATGTTTCCGAGAATATTGGCTGACAAATTGGTGGTAACGATAGTGTCTTCCATAACGGAATATGCCACAAGGGTGGTCGTATCAGAGAAATCAGTGCCCACTTCGTCAACCAATCCCAATCCGATAGAGGATATTCCATGCTGGCATGATGCGAAAAAGCCTAGCAGAGTGGCTAGAATAAGGGGAATGAAATGTTTGTTCATATGGTTATTCGTTTTCGGAAGATTCAGCGAGCAGTTGATCGTAAAATTCATCGTACATGTCCACGTAGTTATCATCGTCAGGATGTTGCAGCACTGGTTTCCCGGATTGTTCCACGTAAGTGAGGAGTTTCTTTTTGGTGTCAATGGTGAGGGCGACCGCATCGGAGTAATCTACAGCGAGCTGGATGATTTGATCGTAGCCGGGGGCGCGGAAATGGGTGAGACATTTGCTCGGAATGCCAGTCAGGCGCAGCTTCTTGGCGAAGTTGGTGGAGAATTTCTCCTTGAACTGGTCGGGCATGATGGTGTAAACAATCTTGGTGCCTTGGAACAGCGGGTTGTCCTTGTAGAGGGTTTTGATGAAGAGAGGCACCAGGGCGGAGATCCAGCCGCTGCAGTGGATGATGTCGGGTTCCCAGCCCAGTTTGCGAACGGTTTCCACAACACCTTTGGCATAGAAGATGGCGCGCGAATCGTTGTCCGGGTAGAAATTGCCCTCCTCGTCGTAGTAGGGGCCTTTCCTTTTGAAAAAGTCCTCGCTGTCGATAAAGTAAATTTGCATGCGAACATTCTGCAGAGATGCCACCTTGATAATCAACGGATGGTCCGTGTCTTCAATGATGATGTTCTGGCCTGAAAGGCGAATCACCTCGTGAAGCATGTGCCGGTGTTCATTCACACAGCCGAACTTGGGCATGAACGTGCGGATTTCATTCTCACGCTCCTGTATGCCTTGGGGCAGGTACCGGCAGATGTTTGAAATGTATCCTTCCGGGAAATAAGGAAATATCTCAGGGGTGATGAATAGTACTTTCTTTTGCGCCATTTTATCAAAATTTTTTCACGTGCAAAGGTACAATTTTTTTTGAAAAAAACATTATTTTTTTTTCATAAAAAGTTTGGCGAATAAAAAAAAGTGTATTTTTGCCGCCGCAAAACGAGCCCAGGTGGTGGAATTGGTAGACACGCTACTTTGAGGGGGTAGTGGGAGGACTCCCGTGCAAGTTCGACTCTTGTCCTGGGCACTCGAAAAGCAAAAATGAAAGGGTTCCGGCATGCGCCGGAACCCTTTCATCATTCTTACCCACAAGCATTTGCAGAGGCTTGCCGGATACCTTTACAGAACTGTGGCGCTTATTGAACCTTAATAGGCTGGGGTTCTCTCTTTTGGAAACTTTCTCCGCGTTTGGCAGGGCTTGGCTCCTCTTTACGATTTTCACCAGACCTCATTCTTTCTTCTTTTTCTTGGATGACGGAGAGCTCTTTTTCAAAATCTTTTTCCAATTGCAGATATTGGGCAACCTGTTCTGTGGTGAAATTCTTCAACAATTCTTTGAAGAACTGTTGCTCAGCTGAAAGTATATCCTGATGCTTCTGCAACATTATCTGGTGTGCACTCACTTTCTGCTCGTCGGTCAGCTTTGCAGGCTTGCCCTCCTTGCAGCATTGGTCGGTAGGAATACCGGCTTTTTCCATGGCGGCTTTTGCGTTCTCACAGGCCTTCAGCTTGTTGTCCTCAAGTCTCTTGTAGTATTTCCAGAAAGCATTCAGCTCCTTTTCCGGAAAGCTCAGGTTGCTTTTTAAATACTCTTCCTTGAGCATATTGATGGCCTTGGGTGTCAGGATGGGGGATCCACTGTTATGGCTGTGCTCCCTCGAACACTCTGGATGATTTGGATTTGACTTTTGCGCAGTTACGACTTGCGCGTTTGCTGAAATGCCGGCAAATATGAATGCGGCTAAACTGAGGATGGAAAATAATTTTTTCATTGTCTTGGATTATTAATTATTGTTGTATTTGAAAAAAAATCAATGGCTCCAAAGATACCATTTTTATTTCAGGGTTTAAAATGATTGAAAAAAATAATCGCATTTTGTATTTTTGCGGACTGCAAAAAAGAAGTTGTCAATGGAATCAGAAAAGGAAATAACGGAGCGATTGGAACCTCTCTGGAATGCCAATTATTTGAAGGTTTGGATTGCCAACTTCATGATTTTCTTTTCTTTCATGCTTCTGACACCCCTGTTGCCTTTGTATTTGAAGGATACTTTCTCGGCTGACAAGCAGATGATAGGCATAGTGCTGTCGGGTTACACCTTATTGGCTTTACTGGTTCGTCCATTCAGTGGCTTTCTTGTGGACAGCTTTCCGCGCAAGATGGTCCTGCTGGTTTGTTACGGTTTGTTCAGTGTCCTTTTTGGAGGGTACCTGCTCGCTGGTTCGCTGCTGCTGTTTGCCATTGTGCGAACACTCCACGGTGCTCCATTTGGCGCAGCTACCGTCTCCAACAGTACCGTGGCCATTGATGTCCTGCACCCCTCTCGTAGAGCTGAAGGCATAGGTTATTATGGACTAAGCAATAATATTGCTTCGGCCATCGCTCCGGCATTGGCCATCTATATCTTGCAACTGACCCAAAACTACGATCTGCTGTTTTGGCTGGCCTTCCTTACCTCCGCAATAGGATTTGTAATTAACGCCACGCTGCAGCTGAACAAGCGGGAACTTATCAAGGACAAGCCGAAGATTTCGCTTGACCGCTTTTTCCTTTTGAAGGGTTGGAGCGAGGCACTTACTATGATTTGTTTTGCCTTTTCTTATGGGGTGCTGGCCACGTATGTGGCAATATATGGGAAAGAAGAACTTGGAATAAGTGGCGGCTCTGCTCTGTTTTTCATGTTGCTTTCGATAGGCCTGATTCTCTCTCGTCTGGTCGGTAGTCGGTCCTTGAGTAAGGGACGGATTACCCACAATGCCGCAGTGGGTGTTTCAATATCTGTATTTGGATATCTTTTGTTCGCTATGATGCACAACCCGGTTGGATATTATGGTGCGGCACTCATAATCGGCCTGGGAAACGGTCACATGTGGCCCGCATATCAAACTATGTTCATTAACCTGGCTCCACACTCACAGAGAGGAACTGCTAACTCCACCATTCTCATCAGCTGGGATGTGGGTATGGGACTGGGTATCCTGGTAGGTGGTGTGATTTCAGAACATCTTGGCTATCATAGTGCCTTTTGGGCCTCTTGGCTGGTTAACGTACTTGGCGTCGCAGGATTTTTTGGATACGTGCGCAAGAGCTTTGAACGTAATAAGTTAAGATAGCCTTCAACTCATAGTCTCTTTGCTTTGGGCTTGCTGTTTATTTCGGTTGTGTACATTTTACACAAAAAAAATCATACATTTGCATTTCCAAAATGAATTTAAGAATGAATATTAAAGAGGTAACATCCAAGCATGAGATGTGGAATTTCGTCAGATTCCCCAGAAAGTTGTATAAGGAATGCCCGTACTTTGTGCCGTCACTGGAAAGGAACGAGATAAAAATCATGACGAAGCACCCTGCGTTGTCATTCTGTGACGCCAAATATTGGCTGGCCTATCGAGATGGAGAGATTGTGGGACGCATAGGTGGTGTCGTTAACCGAAAGTGCAATGAACTTAAAGACCAGAAACGGGTGCGATTCGGCTGGTTTGATGTGATTGATGACCTTGAAGTGGCACGCGCGCTTTTAAACACCGTGGAACAGTGGGGCAGGGAGCAGGGTATGACTGAAATTTCAGGTCCCTCCCGTTTTTCAAATATGGAAAAACAGGCTATGCTTGTGGATGGTTTTGAATACATGTCATCCATCGTTGCTGATTACAATTACGCCTATTACCCTGAATTTGTCGAAGCTTTGGGCTTTGCAAAAGAGGTGGACTATGTGCAGTATAAAGTGCCTGTAGGCGAGGTGCCGGAACGGATAATCAAGTTAGCCGACATGGTGACGAAAAAGTATCATGTTCATTTGCGTCATTTTGATAACAAAAGGGCCTTGAAAAAATCTGGTTTGGAGTTTTTCGAGGCGTTGAACTTGAGCTATGCGAATATTTACAACTTCATTCCATTGACAAAGGAGGAGATTTGCTGGGCAGTGGATGAGAACTTCCAAGTTGCCAACATCCAACTCTCTTCCATGCTGGAAGATGAAACCGGAAGGCTGGTGGGATTTGCATTCTGCCTGCCTTCGCTGAGTGCGGCATATCGAAAAGCAAATGGTTCTCTTTTCCCATTTGGCTGGTATCATATTTTGAAAGCATTGCGTGACAATAAATATGTGGATATGTTTCTTACAGGTGTTGTTCCGGAATACCATAACAGTGGCATTCATGCTATATACCACCAGCAGTTGCATGAGGCTTTTCTGGCAAAAGGCTATACTTTTGCTTTTACTTCCCAACAGTTGGAACACAATCCAGCTTCATTCATTTGGCCGCGTTATGGTGCGGAGCTGATTGCAAGAAGAAGATGTTACAAGAAGGTTATTAACCATGAATGATGAGATGAAACGTTATGCCCTGGTTACAGGTGCTAGCCGAGGATTGGGCAAGGAGATTGCAATGGAGTTGGCCCGTCGTGGAATCCCAACTGTATTGGTGGGTACAAATCCGAGAGTCCGGGAGGTCTGTGATGAGATTGTAACCACCTATCATGTTCCCTCTGAAAGTTACGTCACAGACCTGACTAAGCGAGAGAATGTTTTGTCGATGGCACAGGATGTAAATTGCCAATTTGAGATTTTCATGCTGGTGAACAATGCCGGTGTGGGCGGCACCAGAAGTTTTGAAGACGCGGATATGGCCTATTTGGAGAATATCATTGACCTGAATGTGCGCTGCACCACACTCCTTACGCATGCTTTGCTGCCAAATTTAAGACGCCAGCCCAAAAGTTATATCCTGAATGTGGGCAGTATGGCCGCCCACACCCCGACTGGCTTTAAAACCGTATACCCTGCCAGCAAAAGTTTTGTGCTCTCGTTCTCTTTGGGCTTGCGCGAAGAGCTGAAGAACAGCCGTGTTTCGGTGAGTGTTGCTTCACCAGGTGCTATGGCCACCAATCCTGAGGTTACTGAACGTATTGCCCGTCAGGGATTTTTTGGCAAGCTTACCCTTAAGTCCACTCGGACCGTTGCGCAGAAATGCGTGCGCCAGACATTGCGTCGCAAACGGATGATTATCATCAATCCCATAAGTCATTTCCTCTCTTCTATAATTCCGAACGGCATCAAAACCCCGATACTCTCCCGGATTGTTGCTCGTGAAATGGTGTCATGACATTATTGTGCTGTCATTTTTTTTAATTAGAACTTTTTTTTATATTTGCGCTCAGTATTAATCATCAAAAATCAAAACCATTATGCTTACAAATAAAGAAATTAGAGCATCTGCTCGAAAAGAACTTTCCGGTTATTGGACCATGCCAGTGTTGGCTACGCTGGTATATTTCTTGATTACATCCATCTGCAGCGTGCCCAATGTGCTTCAGACAGCCTTCCGAAACACTTCTATGGGGGCTGTGTTCTCCGGGGCGGGTTTTATTCTGTCCATCTTCGTGCTGGTGCCGCTGGGATACGGCTTCGGGCTTTGCTTCCTGCAGTTTTTGCGCGGAAGCAAGGAGGATACGGTGGAACGGATGTTCGACGGATTCAGGACCTACGGACGCGCCCTGGGGGTACAGTTGCTGACCGCCCTCTTTGAACTGTTATGGATGCTGTTGTTCATCATCCCCGGCATTATCAAGATTTTCGCCTATTCCATGACGATCTATATTTCCAGGGATCACCCCGAGTTGAGTGCCAATGAGTGCATCGAGCGCAGCAATGATATGATGAAAGGTCACAAGTGGGACCTTTTCTGTCTCCTTTTGAGCTTCATCGGATGGTTTCTGCTCAGCTGCTTGTCCCTGGGTGTCGGATTCTTCTGGCTGATTCCATACGTGAATGTCACGGTGTCAAAGTTTTATGAGGAACTGAAAGCGCAGGAGGAAGCGGAGCTTAATGAGCAGCGCATGGAAATGAATGCGTAGAGGATTTCGCTAATCACTCATCGTTTATCGACAATCAATACTATTCGCTCCAGCCAAATCCGGTCGGTTTCATCGAAAGTGTTCAAGTGTTCGCTGTCAATATCGAGTACGGCGAACACTTTTTCGTTGCGGAAGATGGGGACTACGATTTCGCTTTTTGATGCGCTGCTGCAGGCGATGTGTCCTTTGAACTGGTGAACGTCGGGCACCACGAGTGTGCGTTGCTCCTGCCAAGCAGTGCCGCACACGCCGCGTCCGTAGGCGATGCGCGTGCACGCAAGCGGTCCCTGGAACGGCCCTAACACCAACTCATTACCGATAACACGGTAAAAGCCGGTCCACCAGAAATGGAAAGTGTCATGGATGGCGGCTGCCATATTGGCCATCAGCGCGATGTCGTCCGTCTCGCCTTCGGCCAATGATTGGATCTGCCGGAGCAGTAAATCGTATTTTTTCTCTTTTTCTGTCATATTGCTAATGGTAGAAGATATATCCGAAATAGCCCATGCAGATACCCAACAAGCAGCATCATTTATCTTTTAACAATCTTAACAGTTTGACAGCCGGATTTGACAACATATACACCATTGGGATAGGGCTCCATGTTGATCTGAATGCGGCTGTCGTAAGCGTTACCTTGCCAAATTAGTTGGCCAAAGATGTTAAAGAGTTCAACCGAAGATTCAGGTTGCAGATCGTCGATATACAAAATACTGTTGCAAGGATTGGGGTAGGCAATCAGGTTAGATGCCATTGATTGTTCTGTGATACTGTTGGGGAGCCATCCATTCATGACAGCCACGCCGGAGAGGTCAAATCCGCTGCTGCCCCATGGGGTAGGGTAGGGGTCGTTGATGATATGTCCGTTTTTGTCAATGGAGCCGTAAAGTGGGTTGATGCAGCCCACCACATCTACAAGGCGCACATGCGTAATGTTGTTGATGTCCAGGTTGCTGTATCCGGCGAGTTCCTCAAGGTCAAATGGAGTGCCCCAACCGACGATGTATTTGCCGGCCAGGTTATGTATCTTGCGCGGGTCAACAGCGCCACCATTGGTGATTTGTGTGGTGGCCTGTGTGTTTGATATGGAAGGGAAACGGTAGTAGTGTTCGCCATCGGAGCTCACCTCCACAAAAGCCTGTTCCAGGAAAGTGGAGTTCAAGGAGTTTTCAAATACAGCAAAGTCGTATCCTTCGCCATTGCTGATGGGCTGGTCGAAGGTCAGCACAGCTGTTCCCGCGTCGCCGAGACTGGCTACGCCATCGGTGGTGGACTCGCTACTGGGACCGATGCAGTCACTGTCATCACCGTAGTTGGCATAACCGAGCGAGCTGTTGGAAATGTTCTTCAATCCCCGGTTGATGGTGCAATTCGATGCCCATGCAATAATGGCAGGGTTGTCGAATCGAATGGCTTGGCAGCCAGGAGTTCCTACAGAGTCGCAGAATAGCATGGCAGTCTGGTCGGGAAGATCCGCAGGTGTCACCGTTTTTGTCCAGGCATAGTTGAAGTTGGTGTCGGATACCCCGCAACTCTCGTCCCCGAATTTTATGAAGTCGCCGTTGCCGACATATTGGGAGTTGAAACCCAGCGGTGCGCCGCTACCGTTGATGTTGTACATCCACCAATTACCAGTGCGATGAAATCCGAGGAAGTTGATACTGTCGATCATGTTTCCAGAGGAGGTGTAGTTGAAGCGGTCGTCGTAGATGGACAAGGTGTGCAGCAGGTCAGCCACCAGGGCGCTGTCGCCGTCAAAGCGCACACCCCAGGCCAGGCAGGTGTCTGGCGACGCCCAGTTTACGGCCAGCACTGCCTGGCCGTTGCCATTGCCCACCCAATAGATGATGTTGTCGGCATCCAGAGTGGCGTCGTCCGGCAACTGATCGAACTGAGCATAGAGATTCATGGATAATGATACCAGCAATAAACACAAAATCTTTTTCATTTTTGGAAATTTTAAGTTATACAAAAATGTGCCATTGCTTTGGGAAACTTTAAAATGAAGATTGTCTCCATTCTGTGTAAGCCTATGTCCCGAAGCTGTTCACGTTATTTGAAGTCCAGCAGGTTTTCTGGCTTGTTTCCTCCGGGGCACCGGCCTTCCCGTTACTCGGTAACAGTGGCTTTGACTTGGTGGGTGGCGGAGTGTCGAAACTCACAGCAGCGGGTACTGCACAGGAATCGCACCTGTTTCCCTCTCACGGTTCCAAAAGGAGCCGTTCACTGAAATTCGCTGCAAAAATACAAAAAAAGGGATTCTCTTTTTTCGTATTTTTGCACCTGAATTGTGCTAAAATGATGAACGTTGTGTTTTTGCTGACTGCCCATGCCGCGGATGATGAACGCGTATGGTACCATCAGGCGAGGAGCCTGCGCAAACAGGACTGCCATGTAATGGTGGTCGCTCCCCGCGCCACACACGTTTCCGATCCGGACATCCATCTTTATGATTCCGAAAATTTTTCCCGCACCCAACTGATTCGCCACCTGGCTGATCGTTTGGTGAATTTGCATCCCGATGTGGTGATCGGTGACACACCCATGGCAGTGCGCGCTGCACAAATCTACCGTAAACACCACAACCCTGGATGCCGGGTTTTATATGATGTGACGGAATGGTATCCCTCCAAGAAGAATACGCGAAACTTGACCGGATGCCGAAAATTGTTGAAAATGCTGGCAATGAAAGCTTTTTGTTATTGGACCAGCCGTAGCACGAACGGTTTCATCTTTGGCGAGTATGACAAATCGCTGCCCTTTAGGAAGCATTTCCCCGAAAAGCCGTTTGTTTTCACTACATATTATCCTGACCTGCAGTATATCAGGCCTAAAGAACCCCGAATAATTAAACAGGAAATCCGACTGTTTTTCAGTGGCAATCTTACCGCTGAAAAGGGTTTTTTACGAGTAATAGAGACGACGATACGCCTTGCCAAACAAAATCCAGACATGCGTATCGTGCTGAATGTTCTCTCTCCGGATAGTTTTGAATGCCCGCATCCAGATAATTTGACCTTAAACATATCCCCGTATATGCCCTTTGAACAGTTTTGTGAGACTGCATCGCAGAGTGATATGTTTTTGGATTTGAGAGACGATGACGATGAGAATACACGTTGTCTGCCTATTAAGCTGTTCTATTATATGGCTATGGGACGTCCTGTAATCTATTCTGATTTGCAAGCGATCAGAACAGGGTGTCCTGAGATTGGGCAATTCGGTTTTCTGACCGATCCGGATGATATTGATTCCATAGTGGGGAAAATTTCTGAGTATCTGCATGATTCTGCATTGTATCTGCAGCATTGCAAGCAGGCGCGCACCTTTGCCGTACAAAAATATAATTGGGAGGCTATCGAAGCCGACTTTGTCCGTTTTATTTTGCAAAATGAGTTCCATTAATCTGAAAACCAATATAATAGAAACCATTTTGAGCAAATCGCTGATTCTGCTCCTCAATTTTGCTGTGATTGTGTTGACCACTCAACTGTGGGGGGCTGACGGGCGTGGCGCTGTCGCAATCTTTGTAGCTGACTTGGGCCTCATTTCCATATTCGCAAATGTCTTTACCGGAAGCAGCGTCTCTTATTTCTTCTCAAGATTGGGAACTTCCAAGTTGGCGACTGCCGCATATTTGTGGTCTTTTCTGGCTGCGGCGGTCGGCGCCCTGGTAGTGCTGGTTTCCAGTCAGACGCTCATTGCACCGTTCCTCTTCGCCGCTTCTGCATTGATGGGCCTGATTGCCTTCCATAACTCGCTGTTCGTGGGGGGGCAGAAAATCGGGCACTATAACCTGGTTACCGTGCTTCAGCCGGCATTATTGCTGCTCTGTATGCTGGCTATACATCTGATTTGGCCACAGACTGGCTACTATGCCTATTTCTTTGGTCAAACAGTCTCGCTGTTGCTTATGTTGCTGGTGTGCCGCCGGCTGCGTCGTAAAATGGACGTGAAATTGAGTTGGGATTTCGATAAGGATTGCAATAGGCAAATGTTTTCTTTCGGCTGGAAGACCGAACTCAGCAGTCTGTTACAATTTTTCAACTACAGGCTGACCTACTATATGCTTGATTTCTTTATCGGACGTGGCTCCGTGGGCGTCTTCTCCATAGGTGTTACAGCTGCCGAGGCAATATGGATAGTGAGTCGTAGCATGTCGATGGTGCAGTTTTCCAATGTGCTTAAGCAAGGGGATACCGGGCAGTCAAGAAAAGAGACTATGACCCTGGCGTTGGCCAGTTTGGGTGTTTCGGCATTGTGTGTGGGTGGTTTGCTTCTGTTACCCTCCTCTTTGTTCTCATTTATATTCGGTCCGGAATTCGGAGGTGTCAAGACCGTAGTGCTTTGGATGTCTCCTGGTATATTAGCCATAGCATTTTCCAATGTGCTTGGCAATTACTTCTCTGCAATTCGAAATCTGAACATCCTTATTGTAAAGTCGGCGGCTGGGCTTCTTTTCACGCTGGGACTCTCCCTGTGGCTGATCCCAAAGTTCCAGATTACGGGAGCTTGTGTCGTCAATTCCATATCCTATTTTGTCTCTTCTGCGGTTCTTCTGGCTTACTATATGATTAGAAAGGTGGGCTCAGAAGACAAGGTGTAATCCAAGTGATTGAGCAAAAAAAAGCACTGTCCGCATCGATACGGACAGTGCTCTCAGTTCTTTTCACCTGATGCGCACGGCCGTACGCATTAGGTGACGACGGATTTTCATCACACTTTGATTTCAACGTCAACGCCGCTCGGCAATTCAAGCTGCATCAGCGCGTCGATGGTCTTGGTGGTTGTACCGTAAATGTCCAGAAGTCTTTTGTAAGTGGAGAGTTGGAATTGCTCTCTGGATTTCTTGTTTACAAAAGTGGAGCGGTTTACAGTGAAAATCTTGGTGTGTGTTGGCAATGGAATGGGTCCAACCAAAACAACCTTGTCGTCCTTCACACCGTTAACGGTCTTGACAATCTTTTCAGCAGATCTGTCAACCAGGGTGTGGTCGAATGATTTCAATTTGATTCTAATTCTGTGACTCACTTTCTTTGTTTTTTAATTAAATATTACGTAATATGTTATATAACTGTTTCGCTATAAGATAAATCTTCCTACATTCATAATATAATCTTTGACTTCGGGCGGAACCTCGGCGTACTTCTGGAATTCCATGCTGAAGGTGGCACGTCCTTGGCTGATGGATCGTAGCGTTGTCACGTAGCCGAACATTTCGGCCAGCGGTACCTGGGCGATGATGACTTGAAAACCGACCTTGGCATCAATCCGTTCCAGTACGGAGCGTCTGCGGTTCAGGTCTCCTGTCACGTTGCCGATATACTCATCGGGCGTAGTGATTTCCACTTTCATGATAGGCTCCAGGATAACGGTATCCGTCTGTTGCAGTGCATCGCGGAAACCGATTTTGGCGCAGATCTCGAAAGCCATCGCGTCGGAGTCGGCCGGGTGGGTTTCTCCATCTGTCACAACGACCGACATGGCTTCCACGGGGAAGCCGTACTTGCCGTTCATCATGGCCATCTTGAAACCTTTCTCCGCACCGGCGAGATACTCTTTGGGGATTGCTCCACCCTTAACCTCACTCTTGAATTGCAGGCCCTTGGCGTCAAACGGCAGCGGCTGCAGTTCGAAGTCCATGACTGCGAACGAGCCCCTTCCTCCGTTCTGGCGCTTGTAGGCCGAATGGTAGCGAAGAGAGGTGGAAAGCGCCTCCTTGTAAGCCACGCGGGGCTTGCCGTGGTTGCAGTCCACACTGAACTCCCTTTTGAGGCGATCCAGCAGGATGTCCAAATGAAGCTCACCCATGCCGCTGATGAGGATTTGGCCGGACTCTTCGTTTTCGGAAACCACGAAAGTGGGATCCTCGTCGGCGAGCTTGGCCAGTGCGAGCATCATCTTCTCCTCATCGTCTTTCGTTTTAGGCTCTATGGCGATTTGAATCACCGGCTCGGGAAAGACGATGTTCTCCAATACGATCGGGTGTTTTTCATCGGTCAAGCTGTCGCCTGTGTGAATCTCCTTCATGCCCACGAGGGCCACGATGTTTCCGGCAGACACGCTCTCCATCGGCTGTTGCTTGTTGGAGTGCATCTGCAGGATCTTGGAGACTCGCTCGCGCTTGCCGCTGCTTACATTGTAAACGGTCTCTCCGGTTTTCAGGGTTCCGGAATAGACTTTGATGAATGTCAGCTTGCCGACAAACGGGTCGGTGGCGATTTTGAAGGCCAGTGCGGCGAAGGGCGCTTTCTCGTCAGCGTTCCGTGTCTCCTCTGCTTCAGTCTTCGGGTTGGTGCCGGTGATGGCCGGCATGTCCGAAGGGGAGGGGAGATACATCACAATGGCGTCCAGCAGCCGTTGCACTCCTTTGTTCTTGAACGATGACCCGCATAGCACGGGTTCAATCTTGTGCTCCAGGGTGGCTTTTCGGATTGCGGAAACCAGTTCATCCATGGTGATGCTGTCGGAATCTTCGAAATACTTCTCCATCAGGGCCTCGTCCATTTCGGCGAGGGTCTCCAACAGCTGCGTGCGGTAGGTTTGCACGTCGTCTGTCATGTCCTGGGGGATTTCGATTTCCCGATAGCTGGCACCTTGGTCTTCTTCGTCCCACTGATAGGCTTTCATCTCCAGCAGGTCCACCACCCCGATGAAGGAGTCCTCAGCCCCGATGGGAAGCTGGAGGGGGAGGGGCTTGGCTTTCAGCTTCTCGCGAATCTGGTCCACGACGGCATAAAAGTTGGCTCCCGAGCGGTCCATCTTGTTGACGTAGCATATACGTGCGACGTTGTACTTGTTGGCCTGGCGCCAGACGGTCTCCGATTGCGCTTCCACGCCGCCAACGGCGCAGAATATCGCTACGGCTCCATCCAGTATTCTCAAAGAACGTTCGACTTCTACGGTGAAATCAACATGTCCCGGTGTGTCGATGATGTTGATCTTGTAGTCGTCCGACTGGTGTTTCCACATTACTGTGGTTGCGGCGCTGGTGATTGTAATGCCTCGCTCCTGCTCCTGCACCATCCAGTCCATGGTTGCAGTTCCCTCGTCCACCTCGCCGATCTTGTAATTCTTTCCGGTGTAGTAGAGGATTCTTTCGGTGGTTGTCGTCTTGCCGGCGTCAATATGGGCCATGATGCCGATATTCCGTATGTGCAGCAAGTCTTCAGCCATTGTCTCTCTGTCTCCGAAAATATTATGAATATAAAAAGTTTATTACATGCGCATGTGGGCGAATGCCTTGTTGGCTTCGGCCATTCTGTGGATTTCCTCTTTCTTCTTGAAGGCGGCACCCTCAGACTTGTAAGCGGCCATGATTTCCTGGGCCAGCTTGTCAGCCATGGTTTGCTCGTGACGCTTGCGTGCGAAAGAGATCAGGTTTTTCATACCTACGGATTGCTTTCTGCCCGGCTTGATTTCCTCTGGAACCGGAAGGGTCGTACCACCGACGCGTTTGCTCTTGACCTCAACGCTGGGCGTTACGTTCTCCAAAGCCTTTTTCCAAACCTCCAGACCGTTCTCGCCGGTCTTCTCGGATACGATGTCGATGGCTTTGTAGAAAATTTCGAAAGCAAGGTTTTTCTTGCCTTTCAACATGATGTTATTGACGAATTTCGTTACTTTTTCGTCATTGAACTTCGGATCAGGAAGAATGATCCTTTTTTTTGCGTGTGAATTTCTCATTTTCTTGTATCTTCAATAAATGTTATTTACTCTTGAATCGCCAATCGCGGCGTTCAATTTACTTTTTTTAAGGATGAATTTTATTTACTTCGCAGCCTTTTTCGGTCTCTTGGCACCGTATTTGGAACGTCCTTGCAGACGGCCGTCCACACCGGCAGAGTCCAAAGCGCCACGGACGATGTGATAACGCACACCGGGAAGGTCTTTCACACGGCCTCCGCGAACCAGCACGATGCTGTGCTCCTGAAGGTTGTGGCCTTCGCCCGGAATGTAGGCGTTCACCTCTTTTCCGTTGGTCATTCTAACTCTCGCCACCTTACGCATGGCTGAATTCGGTTTCTTCGGGGTCGTGGTGTAAACCCTCAAACAAACGCCGCGTCTTTGCGGACAGGCATCCAATGCCCTTGACTTGCTCTGTGAAGTCAGTTTCTTTCTTCCTTTTCTTACTAATTGTTGAATTGTAGGCATACAATTTGATTTGTTAAACTTTTAATTTATAATGTTAAAGCCCCTAATTTTTGGGGGCTGCAAAAATACACTTTTTTCATTACCATTCGTTTGCTCTTAAATTATTTTGTTTGAATATCAGAGCTTACATTACTGGGACCAGACAGAATGCACCGAAAACTCCGAATCCGTTTTCGATGTTGCTATATGTATGGGTCGGTTCCAACAGCAGGAAATCGAATCCGCCACCAGTTGTCACCGTTTTCTCGTACAGATAACTGTTCCGGTCCAGAAATACAAGGTAGTATTGCGAGACAAGGGTGCTGAAATACTCATCATCGTTCTCGTAAAGGTCCGCTTCCAGTAGGAAACGCATCGAAGAACCATCTCTACCTTCGTCAGAGATGTATTCATATTCCGATTCGTCATCATAGAGCGTTTGGATGTAGAACCGCCAGTTGTACGTAACCACCAACTCTCCCTCGTCATAGAAGTCTTCCTGGTAGGAAGTCAGACTGCGATATGCCATTGCGTAGTTGTTCTCCACGCCGGGTGCGTCGTGCCATTCGACATACACATCCTTGTGGGGCCAGTTGTATATGGTGCCCCAATGGGTGTCATGCTCCGTTGACACGGTGTCGATGCGACATTTGGCATCATGTGTGATCGGCACGGTGCAAGAGGCTGACACCTCTTCAAAGCCCGGGTATGACGCACGGATATAGTAGGTGCCGCCTTCCACCACAGGAAACTCGTTGCGCGTGATGAGATAGCGCATACGTATGGTGTCGTATGTGGCGCTCACCCAATTGATGCCGTCGGCGGAAAGCTCCACTGTTCCGTCAGAAATTATGCGCGACGTTTCGTTATGACCACTGTACATCAGTTGCGAGTTCGACAATAAGATGTATGTGGAATCCATGCTCGGACATAACCTGCAGAATAATACGAGCTTGCGGGTTTCATTGAACTGGTTCTCAATGTTCACATCATCCACACAGCCATAAAAGGCAACGGCCGACAGAAATACAAATATGCTGATGAAACTGATCTTTTTCATGTTATGGAACGCTTTTCTGTTGTCTTTGGGTTTCTGCTGAACCTTGCCAAAGACAGTTGGTCTCTCGCCCGTAACAGGGCAGACCAATGAATAATCTATTGTATATTGTGTCTTTTTCATGACTTGTCTCTGTTCACTAATCACAACTAGAACTTGAAATGATACGTGAATGTGGGAATGATGGGGAATATGCTGACTTGCTTGATTTTGTATTGGGGATTAAGGTTCCCGTCAACAGAGTCGTATTCTTGTTCGGTGTAATAGAAGAAGGGATTGTGGTGGTTATAAACATTATAAATACTGATTTCGAAAATGCTTTGTCCCTTTTTCTTGTGCGGTTTGATAAATTGAACACCGATGTCCAGATGGTGGAACGGTTTCATGCGGAAGTCGTTTTTTGTACCGTAGTCCTCTACATAGGCGAAGTAGTTGAAATAAGTGTAGCTGTCCGTCGGAACCGACATGCCGAGGACTTCGTTCAGGTTCTCAGCCGGATAGACAGAGGTAGGCAGTGTGACAGCGTTGCCTGTGGCGAATACCCAGGAGACGGACAGGTTAATACGGGGAATGGGACTGTACATCAATACTATGGAGACGTCGTGGCGACGGTCGTAGCGGGCGAAGAACGGCTCTCCGAAGTTGAGTTCGTCAAACTGCTGCTTGGTCCATGAGAGTGTGTATCCGATCCAGCCCGTGAACTTTCCGACCTCTTTGCGTATGAGAAATTCTACTCCGTAGGACCAGCCTTGTCCGGAGGTGACATTTCTGGACCATTGGTTTTTGAATATGCTGGCCTCCTGGTTGTCCAGCAGTTCTTCCATCATATTGATGAAGTAGGAAGAACCTTCGCGATATGCCAGAATGTGGTCCATCTTTTTGTAATAACCCTCAATAGAGAATGAAAGCTGGGGTTTCTTCAGGTCATAATGGATGCCGAGGGCCACTTGTTGCGAACGTTGGGGCTTGATGTCCTTGGTGACCGGAACCCACAGGTCGGTGGGGAGTCCGATAGTGCTGGTGCTCAGTAATATCAACCCCTGGCTCATCATGGCGTATGAGGCTTTTAGTGCGAGGTTGGGGAGGATGTTGTAGCTCATTGACAAGCGCGGTTCAGGAGAGAACCACGTCTTTTGTGGAACAGAGAATGCCACTAACCGGACACCGGGATTGATTCGGAATCGGTTGCGGATGTTGATTTCGTCCTCTACATATATGGCGTACTCCAAACCAGGTTCCTTGTTGGCTTTTCGCATGGTGAGCGTGTCCATCTTCATGGACATGGCATTCGGTCTCGCCTCATGATAGGTGACTGAGGCACCTGCGAGGATATGATGTGTGGTGTTGGGATGGAAGGCAATGTCGTATTTCAATGTATAGTCACGAATGCCGGAGTTGAAATTGGAGCTGAGGGACTCGTTGTTCGGATCATTCGGGCCGGAATAAAACTTGTATCCGGCATAAGTCTCCATGGTGTAGTCGCTGAACACGAAGGACATGTTCGAGAAAATCTTGTTGGAAAACAGGTGGTTCCATCGGGCTGTGGCGGTGGCGTTTTGCCAGAAGAGTCCAACCTTGAATTTATCATAATCGTCATTGTCGCCTTTCTCGGTTACAGCAAAATGGAAGTTGTCGCGACCGAAGTAGGAGCTAAGGTAGAGTTTGTCTTTCTTGCCGAGATCGAAATTGAGTTTTGCATTCAGGTCGAAGAAATAATAGCCTGCGGTGGAACCTTTTGTGACGATGCTCATGATGGGCATCATGAAAAGGTCAAGGTAGGTGGCTCGTCCTGAAATCATGAAAGAGGACTTGTTCTTGGTAATGGGTCCCTCTACCATTAAATTAGAGGAAATGATGCCCAAGCCACCTTCGCAATGGTAATCCTCTTTGTTGCCGTCTTTCATGCTGATGTCGATAACAGAAGAGAGTCTTCCTCCGTAGCGCGCCGGGAATCCGCCCTTGAGGAGCTCCACGGATTTGATGGCATCGCCGTTGAAGATGGAGAAAAATCCGAGCAGATGGCTGGCATTGTAGATGGTGGCCTCGTCAATGATGATGAGGTTTTGGTCGGGGCCGCCTCCACGCACGTATATGCCGGAAGTCCCTTCGGAGGCAGACTGCACACCGGGCATCAGCAATAGCGTTTTGAATACATCCTTCTCTCCGAAAAGCATGGGAATGCTTTTAATCTCTTTTGGCGACAGGGTGATGGAACTCATCTTCACCTGCTCCGTGTTCCTTTTCTCGGCCTGGATGTTCACCGTTTCCAGAACGGTCACTTTAGTCAGATGTGCGTCATATTCCATATTTTGTGCCGTCGAGACCCAAAGCGTGTCGTACGAGTACCCAAAACACCGATAAACAAGAAACAGCCCCTCGTGGTATGGGACTGTCAGCGTGTAGAATCCGTACGAATTGGTGGTTACGGCTGATTGCGATACGGGATCGTAAATCAAACTGCCCGGCAGGGTTTCCAAACTGCCCTTCTCATAAACATGGCCGCTTACCGTGATGTTTTGTCCGGTAAGCGCCCATGAACTTGTTAGAAGTAATAGAATTAAAGTGATTTTTCGAATAGGTGGCATCATTGGTTGTAAAAGTGGATAGCTAGAGGTTAAGGTTGTCTAGCGCCTTTTTTTGCCAGGATTGACGGGAGAGGGGTCTGCTGTAGTGGCCTTAGGCTCCTCTTTTGTCGTTTTCTTGGCTATCATGGCACGTTTATATTTTTTGTCGATATTGTAGAAATCCTGAATATGTCTTGGTGTCAGCATTGTTTTCATCTTCTTGTAGAAGTTGTTCTCCAAGTTGAGCAGATTCTTTCTCAGCTCAAATCTCTGGTCTTGCAGGTAGGTGAGTTGTTTGTCTGACAGTTTCTCGATAATCTCCTTGTTTTTACCGGGTTCGTTCAGTCTGATTCCCTGTTTTTCAAGGTTTTTCTTGTAGGTCTCATGACATTTGATCTCATCCCGAAGAAATTGTTCGTATGCCGGCCAGAATTGTTTTCCCTCCGCTGCGGAGAGTTTCAAATTGGATCGCATGTTCTCCATGCGATCTTTCAATATCTTTTCGGGTTCGGCTTTGACTTGTGCCTGTGTGTAAAGCAACCCTGCTGCAATTATGCAGATTGTGAAAAATAAACGTTTCATAACCTTTTATGTTTTAGTAATTGTAATAATCCATCTGAGCCAGCTCATCACCGTAATAATCAATCATCTGCTCCTCGATCTGGTTGTCTTGTTGTTCAGTCTGGGTGATCTGGGTGGAAGAGGTTTCATTGCTTTGAATGTACCTGACAATGGAGATGCTGCAAATCACCAGAGCCATTGCAGCTGCTATGGATGAGAGCCAGACAATGCGTTTTCTGCTCTTTTCCTTGTGGATGGTGTCCATGACCTGTTTTGGAAACTGGTCAAAGTAACCGTCAGGGACTTTGAAATTCTCCTCTTTTTTCAGTGTTTCTAACTCAATCATAACTTAATCGTGAAAAACAAAAGCATAAAGACGGACTATGGGAAGTCTAAAAGGTTAAACGTTCAGAAATATTTTTTTTGATTTTTTCTGCGGCGAAATGGTAGGAGGCTTTCAGGGCACTCTCGGAGGTGTCGAATATTTTGGACATCTCTGCGTATGGGGTTTCATCATAATAGCGCATGGTGAATACGGCTCGCTGTTTGGGCGGGAGCTTCAAGATTTCCTCTTGCAATAGTTGTTGGATTTCGTTGGAGGAGATGAAGTTGGTCTCCGGCTGGCTCACGACCAGGAAGTTGGCGTAATTGTCGTCGGTCAGGTTCAGGAGTTTTTTCTTTTTCTCGATGAAAGTGAGCGATTCATTAATGCTGATTTTGGTAATCCAGGTTTTCAGGCTGGAGTCGCCGCGAAAACGATCCAGATTTTTCCAAATCTTGATGAAGACATTTTGGGCTACGTCGTTGGCGTCCTCATGCAGCGACACGATTCGACGGGCGTTATAATAGACCACCCGCTGGTATTTTTTTACCAACAATTCAAAAGCCTGTTCTTTGGTTTTGGGCTTTTCGAACAGAGACAGGATAAATTCGTCGCTGGCTTCTGGCATGGGGAGATGCTATTTGCGGGCGATTGCTTGCTTGCAAGCGTCCACGATGTGCTCAGTGTCCAATCCGTACAAGGTCATCAGCTCTTCGGGTTTTCCGCTCTCCCCGAACTTGTCATCTACGGCAACCATCTCAATCGGCACGGGGATCTTGCGGGCAGCCAACTGGCAAATGGCATCGCTCAAACCGCCGTTGCGAAGATGCTCTTCAGCGGTGACAGCACATTTGTTTTTCGTCAGGCTGGCGATTACAGCGGCTTCGTCCAAAGGCTTGATTGTGGTGATGTCAATGACTTCCACTGAAAATCCCTGCTCTTCCAGTATGTATGATGCTTGAAGGGCGGGATAAACCAGGTGGCCGGTAGCGAAGATGGTGACATCGTGTCCTTCGTTCATGGTGATGGCTTTGCCGATAACGAAAGGTTGGTCGGCAGGAGTGAAATTGGGAACCGCAGGACGGCCGAAGCGGATATAAACAGGCCCCTCATACGCTGCTGCGGCGATGGTGGCCATCTTGGTCTGGTTGTAGTCACAAGGATTCAGCACCACCATGTTGGGCAACATTCTCATGAGTCCCAGATCCTCCATCATCTCATGAGTGGCACCGTCTTCACCCACTGTAAGGCCGGAGTGTGAAGCACAAATTTTCACGTTCAGGTTTGAGTAGGCCACCGTCATGCGGATTTGGTCATAAACACGTCCGCTGATGAAACCGGCAAATGCACTGGCAAACGGAATTTTGCCGCTAAGCGCCAGACCTGCCGAGATGCCGATCATGTTGGCCTCTGCAATGCCGACTTGAATGAACCGGTCAGGGAATGCAGCCTTGAAATCCCCCATTTTCACACTGCCCGTCACGTCGGCGGTGAGTGCAAAAATGTTGGGGTTGAGTTTGCCTGCTTCTACCAAGCCCGCTCCGAACCCGGAACGGGTGTCTTTCATTTCTTCACTGAATATTTTTTCCATTTCGTAAAAAATTTGCCGTGCAAAAATACGAAATTTGATTATTGTCAGTTAATAAAAAATCTTTTTCTTTACCCAATGAATTATCTGCGCCGTATTGTAGGGCTGACAGTATTGTTTATATTGTTAGTTTACAGCGTGTTCGCTCAAAACAGTGAACGAAAACGCATGGGGGTTTGTGTGCCAGAGTCAATGCGGATTAAGCTGGATACGCTTTCAATTGTACCGGGTACTTTTGCCATCCTTGACGTTGACACTTCGCGGTATCGTCTGGATTGCATCACGGCTGTGCTCTATTTGTCAGATTCAACCCTGCTGGGAACCCCACTTCATTATCAATACCTGGCTTTTGAACTGGATTTCTCACAACCTTTTAGCCATAAAAGCCTTTCCCTTGTCGAATCACCGATGCCCAATATTCAACTTGTTCCGTTCCTGTCGCCTGTGTCCTCTTTGAAAGGTGACGAACTCACCACGAGCGGTTTCATTTCACGTGGCGTCTCAGTCGGGAATCGCCAGGATTTGGTGTTGAATTCCGCGTTGGATCTTCAACTTTCGGGAAAACTTTCCGAGGATGTTGATATTGTGGCATCTATTTCTGATAAGAACGTGCCGATTCAACCCGAAGGTAACACAGAATATCTTTCAAGTATCAATAACATATTTATAACATTAAATTATAAAAAAATTCTGAAAGTCGATGCCGGTGATGTGCTTATAACTCCTCCTAAGGATTTGTTTTTGAATGTAAACAGAAATATCTTGGGTATGGGGCTCAGGCTGAATACTGCCTGGAAGAACAATACGTTGTCGAATGCCGTGGGCGGTGGTGTGACCAAAGGAAAATATGTCCGCCAAGCCATCCTGCCACAGAACGGAGTGCAGGGCCCATATCGACTTTACGGGGAGAACAATGAGACCAATATCGTGGTAGTGGCCGGCTCAGAGCGTGTATATATGGATGGCGTGCTGCTCACTCGCGGCCAGGAGAATGATTATACGATTGATTATAATACTGCGGAAATCACCTTCACGCCTGCCACGCTGATTACTTCGGAGAAGCGTCTGGTGGTTGAGTTTGAGTGCACGGACAGGCATTATTCAAGGTATAACCTCTATACCTATAATGAGATGAAAATTGGTGAAAAACGTCCACTTTTTTTGAGGGTGAATTTTTTTCAAGAGCAAGATATGAAGAACCAGTCCGTTCAACCTGAGCTGACGGATCGACATAAGCTGTTTCTTGCAGCTCTTGGAGATGCTGAAGACAGGGCGTTTTTTCCTAACTCGGATTCAACTGCCTATTCTTCAGATCGGATACAATATGCTAAGATGGATACGGTAGTGGATGGCGTACACTACGAGATTTATCAGTTCTGTACAAACGATTCAGTCCAGTTGTATGATGTGGGTTTTACCTATATGGGGACGCAGAGGGGGTCATACCGTCTGTTGAGCAGTACCGCCAATGGCAGAGTGTTCGGGTGGGTGGCGCCGAGTAACGGGGTCCCGCAAGGTGAATATGAACCTGTAATGCTTCTCACTACCCCTAAACTGGTGCAGATGGCAACCATCGCGGCGGATTACAATGTCACGACGAATACTTTGCTACAGACGGAATTGGCATTGTCCAATTACGATAGAAACACCTTCTCGCGGACGGATGACCAGGACAACGTGGGCTTTGCTTATTTTCTGGCAGCCAGACATGAACAACCGCTTGGAAAACAGGATGCGGATACTGGCCAATGGCGTCTTAACACATCATTGCAGTGGCAGTTTGTTCAGAAAAATTTCCATGCTGTGGAACGCTTTCGCGAGGTGGAGTTTGCCCGGAACTATAATCTCGACAGTGAATACTCGGAATCCGCTTCCGAGCAGATGCTGCAAGCCGTGATTGGAATAGCGCATCCCAGATACAGCAGAACCCATTACTCGCTCAATTGGTTGACCAGATTCGGAACATTGAATGCTATACGCAACGAATTGGTGTCGCATAATGAGTGGCGGGGCCTGCTGGCTCGTACGCAAACCTCCTGGCTTCACACCTCCGATACGGTCCAGACCAGCTCTTTTGTCGCTTCCAACAACAAGCTCTCCTATTCGTTTAAGAAACTGGAGGTTGGTGTTTCCGATTTGTTGGAACACAATATCTTCCGGGAGGCCATTACAGACTCCATGCGGTTGAACAGCTATGCCTTCAATGAGGCTTTTGCTTACATAAGGAATGGGGATACGTCCTTATATAAATATATAGTCTCTTATAAGAACAGGTTGGAATATCTCCCTGATGAGGACAGGCTTCAAATGAACACTCGTATTCATGAGGTCAATGCCTCTTTTTCTTTCGACCGCATCAAGAACCAACATTTCAGCGCCCGAGCCACCTACCGGAACCAGCAGATGCGGGACAGCTTGCGATGGGGAAAGGCTGAGAATATGTTTGTCGGTAATGCGGAATATTCGGGACGTTTTTGCAAAAATGCCATCTCACTGAGCACCTATTATGAAATTGGCAATGGCATGGAACTGAAGAAAAACTACACGTTCATCAAGGTGGCGGCAGGCCAGGGTACCTATGTCTGGCGGGATTATAACCGCAACGGGGTGGAGGAACTTGACGAATTTGAGGTGGCGGCCTTTCAAGATGAAGCCGACTATGTGAAGGTGTGGCTTACCGGTACGGACTATGTCAACACCTACAACACGCAATTGTCGCAGAGTGTGCAGCTTCGCCCTGCGGCAGTATGGCGGAACAGTGGCGGATTCAAGCGCTTTTTGTCCAGATTTTCCAACATCACGATGCTACGCACGCAGACCAAGCAGTCTGCTCCGCTCTTCAATCCCTTCCCGATACGGATGGATGACACCCTCTTGGTCAGTCACAGTATGTCGCTGAACAACATCTTTTCATTCAACAACAGTACCTCCAAGTTTGCTTTTGATGTGGTGGTGCAGGAGGCGCGTAACAAGGAGTTGCTCTACTACGGCAGTGAATACAGCACGACTTCGATGCAGCAGGTGGTGCTTAAGAGCACGCCGCACAGAACGGTATACCTGCAAGCCACCTACCAGCGGCAGGTCAATCTTAACCGTTCTGAAATGATGGCATCTCGTTGCTACGAGCTCCGTCAACACACGGCCGGAGGCAATTTGCAGCTGCAGTTTTCCAATGCCTATTTTGCCACACTGAACTATGCCTTTACCTATAAGCGCAACATGCAAGGCAGCGAATATGCGCGCACCCATGACCTTAAAGGGTCGTTCAGTTACAAAATGCTCAAGCGCGGAGTGCTTTCCGCTACGCTCCAGTATGTCGGTATCCGTGGGTTCACACCTGCGGAAAGTGCATTGTCTTACATGATGCTGAACGGCCTGACCTTTGGTGAGAATGTGCTTTGGGGGGCAGATTTCCAGCTTTCCATCACCGAATATTTGCAGATGGCTTTGCAGTATGAGGGTCGTAAATCGGCGGGTAACAAGGCCGTGCATACCGGTAACCTGACGCTTAAAGCCCATTTTTAATTTTTTACTTTTTATCTTTCTGAATTATAATACCTTATGTTAAATTTTCTGATAAAAATCAAAAAATGGAACCGAAAAAGACAAATCCTAAAAAATAATTAGTATTTTTGGCGCTTGAAAAAAAATAATGTTCATTGCAATATGTAACTTATTTCTGAAATGTGAGTATAAGAGAGGTTAGTTAAATGGTAAAGATAGCAGAGAAGTGAGTTAATATATTGGATGACAAAGAGTTGTCAAACTACAATAACCAATTATGAATAAAGGAGCTCAGATAAGGCGATTTGCGATTGTGCTACTATTCACCCTCGTTACGGGAGGTGCATGTTTTGCACAGGATGATGTTCAATTCACTTTGTTTCCGTGGGCCACTTCCTATTACAATGCTGGCGGTATCGGTGAACAGAACAATACCTTATGCTTTACGGCCATTTACAACAACAAGTATCTTGGATGGAATGACGTGTATATGCAGGGCGATTCACTGAAGAAGGAGAAGACAGCTCCGCAGGACTTCTATTTCAGCATGGAAAGCTACCTGAAGAAGCTGCATGGATCTCTTGGTGTTACCTTTGTTGAAGACATAATTGGCCATTATAACAATATCGGTGTGAAATTGGGCTATTCATATAAGTTACGTATCGGGAACGGTCACTTGGGCATAGGTGCTCAGGTGAGCTTGTACAACCAGCAGATCAAGTCAGACGGATGGAGACCTATCCAGACCGGGGATCCGGTTTTGGACAAATTGGGTGAGTCCACTTTGGACATTGATTTCAGTTTGGGTGTACAATACAAGTGTGACCAATGGTATGCCGGAGTTGGTGTTACGCAGCTGGCCAGCGCTTTTGACAAGAAGCGCGTTTTGCGTGTTGCTGGTAATCAGGACTATGTGTCCCGTAATCCTCAGTTGTATTTCCATGGCGGCTACACTTGGATATTGCCTTCCAATCCCAACTGGGAAATCATACCCCACGCCATGGTGAAGACGGACTTCAAGACGTATCAGATTGACGTTATGGGATTGGTTCGGTATAACGGACTGCTTTGGGGAGGTTTGGGATACCGTCTTAACGACAACGTCTCCCTCATCTTTGGTACACGGCCCTTCTACAACTCCTCAAATGTTTACCTGAAGGGACTTGAAGCTGCCATCAGTTATGGTATTACGGCCAACAGTCTTGGATACCGCGCTAACAGGAGCTTTGGTGATGTGGAGGTCATGATACGTTATTGCTTCGACATTTACAGACCGGAGATCTTCTCTGGCTATGGATCCTCAAGAAATATCTATAAAAATCAGTACTAAAAAATAAAATAGACTTAATCCCGTTAGAAAAAATATAAATTGCAATAAAATGAAAAGGGTAATTATTATGCTCGCAGTGGCGTTGGTGGTTCTCACGTCCTGCAACAACGGTGGCGACGGCCAGTTGGTCGGCGTAAAAGACCGTCCTGTATTTTCCGACCTTGAGCCTTATGGTATGGTGTATATCCCCACAGGGCACTATCTCATGGGCGGTGGTGATCAAGATGTGCCGTTCGCTTTGACACAGCAGTCGAAAAACGTGACCATCGGGGCTTTTTGGATGGACGAGACTGAGATTACGAACAATGAGTACCGTCAGTTCGTAAATTGGGTGCGCGACTCCCTCGCACACGTCCTTCTCGGTGACGCGGAAATTGACGAAGCTGAGAAATACGGCCATTATTTGAAATACACCAAAGGCGAGAATGAAGGTGAAATCATTGAACCCAAGTTGATAAACTGGAGGGAAGATATCCCCTGGGATTCCGACAATGAGGAGGTTCAGGCCGCGTTGAGCCCGTTGTACAACAAGGTGAACACGCGTTTCTATCATTACCGTCCGAACACCACCAATATCTCCATGTTCAATTATGAGTACTGGTGGTATGACTATCGCAATTACCATGACCCCAAGAATCCGGACAATTTCGGAGCTTCCGCCAAAGAGTTTGATAAGGAAGGTTCCGACTACGGCGGTTTGTACGCCAACCGTCCGAGCAGTATGGGCAACGGTTATCAGCGCTTTATCAAGCATGAGGTAGTTAACATTTACCCGGACACCCTTTGCTGGGCCCATGACTTCGTCTATTCCTATAATGAGCCGATGTTGCTGAATTATTTCTCCAACCCGCAGTACGACAATTACCCGGTCGTGGGTGTGAGCTGGCAGCAGGCAAAGGCTTTCTCCCATTGGAGAACCCAACTGCGTATGTCCTGGCTCTCTTCAAAAGAGTATGCGAACGAGCATGAATTCAGACTTCCTTCCGAAGCCGAGTGGGAGTGGGCAGCAAGAGGAGGAAACTCCCTGGCCACCTATCCGTGGGGCGGCCCCTATACCTCCAACAGCAACGGCTGCTACCTGAGCAACTTCAAACCTCAAAGAGGTAACTATATCGCTGACGACAACTTCTATCCCAGCATCGTGGCCCACTACCATCCTAATGATTGGGGCCTGTTTGACATGAGTGGCAACGTGGCTGAGTGGTGCGAAGATGCATTCGACAAGTCAGCTACCAACTTCACCCATGACATGAACCCGCAGTACACCTACTACGCTAAAAAAGACGACTCTCCTGCAAAGAAGAGAAAAGTCATTCGCGGAGGTTCATGGAAGGATGTCAGCTATTACACCACAGTTTACGCCAGATCATACGAGTATCAGGATACTTGCAAGTCATACGTGGGATTCCGTAATGTCCAATCTTTCATGGGACGTCAGAGAGGCGATAACGGATCAAAGAGCGCATCACACGTTTACTAGAAATTAACTATTTATCAATAAAATCATTAACCTAAATTAAATCATTAAAAAATGAACGCAATTGACAGATTTGTTAGAACCAATGGTTACAAGAATTTCATGGCCAAGCTGTATGGCTGGGGTGCCGCTGTTGTTATCTTGGGCGCTTTGTTCAAAATCTTACACTGGCCGGGTGCTAACGTCATGCTTATGATCGGTATGTTCACCGAAACTATCATTTTCTTCTTCTCCGCTTTCGAGCCTTTGCATGTGGAATACAACTGGGCATTGGTTTACCCTGAACTGGCAATCGCCGATGAAACATCTGAACCGACCAAACGTGAAAAGAAAAAAATGGCTCAAGGTGCCACTCCGACCCAACAGCTTGATAAGATGTTGGAAGAGGCTAAAATCGGTCCCGAACTCATTGAAAGCCTCGCCACAGGCATGCGTAACCTTAGCGACAACGCCAGAAAGCTGGCCGGTGTCTCCGATGCAGCAATAGCTACTGATGCTTTCGTCGGCAACATGACCAAGGCTTCCGAATCCGTGCGTAACCTCACTCTCAAATATGACAAGATTGCCACTTCCCTCGATACTGACAGCAGCGCTTCTGTTGCCTACGTCGAGAGTCTGAAGAAGGCTACAAACGCCGTCAACCAACTGACCGCCGCTTACGAGCAGACCACCACTTACAAAGCAGAGATGGATAAATTGACGAACAACATCGCCGCTTTGAGCAAGGTTTATGGCAATATGTTGGCTGCAATGGGTGTAAATACCAATAAATAATCTAATCATTTCATCATTTACTAATTTTAACTAAAATAATTTAGAAAATGGGTGCAACAAATTGTCCGGAGACCCCGAGACAGAAGATGATTCAGATGATGTATCTGGTTTACACCGCAATGTTGGCGTTGAATGTATCTGCGGATATTTTGAATGCTTTCATCGTGGTGGACGATACCTTGCAGACTTCCACACGCAATGCGACCATCCAGAATGGTAATGACTATAACTGGTTTGAACAGCAGAAACTCCTCCTTGGCGAAGCCAAGATTCACGATGCTTATACCAATGCCAAGAAACTCCGCAAGGAGACTAACGATATGGTTAAGTATATTGAGACACTTAAGAAAGACCTGATTATGTTCGTGGATGGTGATACTATCGCTGAAACGAAAACCCCTGATGGCAAGAAGGTCAAGGCACCGACAACGGTGGCGACCATGAAGGCCAAGGAGAATTTCGACAAACCCACGGACTATATGATTAACAAGGGTCACGCCAAAGAACTGAAGGAGAAAATTAAAGCTTATAAGGCCAATATCCTTAAACTTGCGAAACCCGCTGACCGTGAAGGCCTCTCTAAAGCATTCGGTTTGGATGTGGATGCCAAGTTCAAGAAAGATGGTTTCGAGCAATCTTGGGAAGAGCACAACTTCGACCATATCATTGCTGCCGCTGCCATAACCCTGCTTAACAAGGAAATAGGCGAGGTGCGCAATGCTGAATCTCTGATGCTGAGCTATCTTAAGGCCTCCATCAGTGCCGATGACTTCAAATTCGACCAGGTTGAGGGCCGCGCTATCCCGAAATCCCAAATGGTCTTCTCCGGTGACAGTTACGAGGCTGACATTATCGTTGCCGCGTACGACACCAAGTCCACCCCCGAGGTTTACTATAAGATGGGTGCGGATACGTTGACTGTAGAGGGTCTTGGCAGCGCCACCAAACTCGAAGGCGAGAACGGTGTCGTTAAGCTGAAAATTGGTACCGCTGGTATTGGCGATCAGAAGTTTGCCGGTTTGATCAAGGTTAAAGGTCCTAACGGTCAAGACAAATACTACGGTTTCAGAGATAAGTACACCGTGTTGAAACCTTCTGCTACCATTGCTGCTGACAAGATGAACGTGCTTTATGCCGGAATCGCAAACCCGGTATCCATTTCCGGTCCTGTTGATCCGGGTAAGTTGACCGTCTCTTTCCCCGGCTGTAACATTTCCAGCCAGGGTGCAGGCAAATACAATGTAACGGTTCCCGTAAACATGATTGGCAAGACGGTGAATGCCACGGTATCAGCAAAAGTGGGCGAAAGTACCAAGAATATGGGTGCTACCACGTTCCGTGTAAAGAAAGTTCCAGATCCTCGCGCCGTGTTGGGTGCTGGTATCCGTGGAGGCAAACGCGCCAAAGCTGAGTTGCTGGCAAACCCTGTCATCCGTGCTACTATGGGAGAGGACTTTGTTTATGATTTAAAGTGGACTGTGACCTCCTTCCGTGTTATCTTCGTGAGCAAGGGTATGGAAGATCCGGCCATGGCTTGCCAAGGTGGTGCCCTCTCTGAGGCTGTGAAAGCTAAATTGCAGAAATCTCCCGCCAATACAGTCATCTACTTCACGGACATCAAAGCTACCTCCGAAGCTGGTTCCCGTACGTTGGATGAATTCTCTGTGCGTATTAGATAATCAATTAAAAATAAATTTATTATGAAAAAGTTTGGTTTATTGTTATTAGGATTGTTTGCTGCCTCATTTGCGTTTGCACAAGAGGACGAAGAAGGTAGCACCATGGGCCAGCCTATACGCAAACCCGTTGAGTTTGCCTGGGAACAGGTGGATGTGGGTGAGTTTTCAGACCCAATCCCCTATGCTCCTGTCCGTCAGGCTGACGTGATGTACTACTATACCATTTGGAGAACCATTGATCTGCGCGAAAAAGTGAACCATCCGCTCTATTTCCCGACAGAAACGAAGGGAACATGGAGAAGTCTGTCACAAACTATATTCGACGCCATTGATATGGCCAATCCCGAAAAGACAGAAGGTGTGCTTACAATATATTCCGATGAGATGTGCACTCTGCCCTTTTCTCGTGATGAAATCAGAGGCAACCTGTCTGAGGTCTCTCAGATTCCAGAAATTGACCTGGAGACGGGTGAGGAGATTGGTACCAAAGAGATGGTCGTAGAGTATGAACCCAAACAGGTTATCTCCTACAACGTAAAGGAAATCTGGTACTTCGACAAGCAAGCTTCCAGATTTTATGTCCAGATTCTGGAGATTGAACCTATCATCGAGCATGAGCGTGCCAACTCTTCATCATTTGATTATGACGGTGGTGAAGGCGGCTCTGATGAAAACGAGGTGAGAGGTACTATGACGAAGAAGAGAGTAGGCTACATTTATTACAATGAGCTCAGACCCTTCCTCGCCAAGCAAGAGGTTTACAATGTAAAGAATAACGCTCAGCGTCTTTCTTACGATGACCTTATTACTTGGAAACGCGATTTCGCCAGTTATATCTACAAGGAAGCCAATGTGTATGACCGTGATATTCAGGACTACATAGCCAATTCTCGCGACCAACGCATTGAATCTGAAAAGATCACTGAGCGGTTGCGTACTTTCGAGAGCGATCTCTGGGAGTTTTAAAAAAAACAAACTTTTTCATAATAAATACAGTGACGGGCACTCTTTGGTGCCCGTTTTTGTTTACCTTTGCACCAAATTCCAAAATGATGATAGTAATAACTGGAGCTGCTGGATTTATAGGTAGTTGTATGGTTGCGAAACTCAACGAGATGGGGCGAGAGGACCTCATTCTTGTTGATGATTTTACAAAGATGGCCAAGCGCCGGAACTGGGAGGATAAACGTTACGCCGACAAAATCCAGCGGGAAGACTTTTTTGATTGGGCTGAGCAGAATGCCCGTCAGGTGGATTGTATCATACACTTGGGCGCCCGAACGGATACTACAGAGTTCGATTATTCGGTGTTTGAGACATTGAACGTGTATTATACGCAGCGGATGTGGACTTTTGCTGCGCGACACGGTATTCCTTTGCTCTATGCCTCCTCTGCCGCCACGTATGGCGCAGGAGAGCTGGGTTATAATGATGAGGATGCTTTGGCGTATAAACTTACTCCATTGAATCCCTATGGCCGTTCGAAGAATGAGGTTGACAAATGGATTTTGAAGCAGGCAGTGGCACCTCCCTGTTGGTATGGCTTCAAATTCTTTAATGTATATGGCCCTAATGAGTATCACAAAGGTCGTATGGCCTCTGTGATTTTCCATTCCTTTAATCAAATCAAAGAGACTGGCAAGGTGAAACTTTTCCGTTCACATCGTCCTGATTTTGCCGATGGCATGCAGTTGCGCGATTTTGTGTATGTGAAAGATGTTGTGCGTGTGCTGTATTGGTTCATGACCCACTATCCCCAGTCAGGAATATACAATCTCGGTACCGGTTGCGCCCGTCCGTTCCTTACGCTTGCCGAATCCACATTCAAAGCAATGGGACTTGAGCCTGATATTGAATTTGTGGACATGCCGGCCGATATTCGCGACAAATACCAGTATTTTACAGAGGCTACCATGCGTAAAATGCGCTCAACAGGCTATAAGAGAGCTTTTTACTCTTTGGAGGACGGTATCGCCTCATATGTGCGCCGCTATCTGATGAAGGATAAATTTTATTGAGGGTATTAAAAAAAATATGCTTTCTGAAAAAAAATGAAGTTTTGCAACGAAAATTTGCTATTTTTGTTTTCCGTTTAAAAACGGTAAGTTTTCTATAGTTACTAAATGATACCTTGAGTTATAATTCTTTTTGCTAATGAAAAATTTTACTGACAAGGAGATTCATAAAACCCTCAAAACCGTCTTTGGTTTTGATAAATTTAAAGGCGATCAGTTGAAGATTGTGAAGGCCCTGCTGAAGGGAAAGGATTGTTTTGTCATCATGCCTACTGGTGGCGGGAAGTCCATGTGCTATCAGCTGCCGGCATTGATGAAAGAGGGTACGGCTATTATCATTTCCCCTCTGATTGCCCTGATGAAGAACCAGGTGGATGCAATCCGGGGCTTTGGCGCTGAGAATGGCACCGCCCATTTTCTCAACTCCTCGCTTACCAAAATGGAGATCAACGAGGTGAGACAAGACCTTCTCGAGGGAAAAACGAAATTGCTCTATGTGGCTCCGGAATCGCTGACCAAAGAGGAGAATGTGCAGTTCTTCCAAGATATCAATATTTCCTTCTATGCCATTGACGAGGCACACTGTATTTCGGAATGGGGACATGATTTCCGCCCGGAATACCGTCGCATCCGTGCTATTATTGAGAAAATTGGCCAGAAGGTGCCCGTTATTGCTTTGACCGCCACGGCTACTCCGAAAGTCCAAAGTGACATTCAGAAAAACTTGAGCATGGAGAAAGCAGAAGTGTTTATCTCCTCGTTCAATCGTCCTAATCTCTATTATGAAATCAGAGAAAAGACTAAAGATGTGGACAAGGAGGTCGTGAAGTTTATCAAGAATCATCCGGGCAAATCGGGTATTATCTACTGCCTGAGCCGTAAAAAAGTGGAAGAGTTGGCGGCCTTTTTGCAGGTTAACAAGATCCGTGCGCTCCCGTATCATGCCGGCTTGGACTCCAAAACCAGAGTGCAGAACCAGGATGACTTCCTGATGGAGAAAGCGGATGTCATTGTGGCCACTATCGCTTTCGGTATGGGTATTGACAAGCCCGATGTGCGCTATGTCATCCACTATGACATGCCCAAGAGTCTGGAGGGCTATTATCAGGAGACCGGCCGTGCCGGCCGCGACGATGGCGAAGGCATGTGTATCGCGTTCTATGACTATAAGGATCTTCACAAACTGGAGAAATTCTCCACCAAGAAAGCGGTTGCCGAACAGGAAATCGTGAAGGAGCTGCTGGCCGAAACCGCCTCATACGCTGAGTCGACCAGCTGCCGCCGCAAGCATCTGCTCCATTATTTCGGGGAGGATTATGGTGAGGAAAATTGCCACAACTGCGACAATTGCAACCATCCGAAGCCGAAGATGAATGCTTCCGAACAGATTCTCCTGGCCCTGGAGGTGATCCAAGCTGTGAAACAGCAGTTCAAGGAGGATCAGATTGTCGATATTATTATCGGCAATAAGACCACTTCCATTGTGAAGTTCAAACACAACAAACTCAAGCAGTTCGGGGAAGGCTCGGAGTATGATGCCAAATTCTGGTCAAATATCATCAGACTCGCCATCTTTGACAACCTCATTGCCAAGGATGTGGAGAACTACGGTTTGCTTAAGATCACGCCAAAAGGCGAGAAATATATGGTAAATCCCTATTCCATCCAGACGATAAAACCGGTTGTGGAAAAGGATGAGGATGACGAAGATGTGATTGAAGCCAGTGCAGTCGGCGGTGTGGAAGATGCTTTTGACACCACACTGTTCAGTTTGCTGAAAGACTTGCGGAAGAATATCTCCAAAGAAGAGAATATTCCACCGTTTGTCATTTTCCAGGATCCTTCGCTGGAAGACATGTGTATCCAATACCCCATCACCATTGAAGAGATGACGCACATCTCTGGTGTAGGTGTCGGAAAAGCACAGAAATATGGCCGTCGCTTTATTGAGCTTATCAAGAACTATGTGGAAGAGAATGAAATAGAGCGTCCTCAGGATTTTGTGGTCCGTTCTGTGGTGAAGAAATCCGCCATAAAGGTCTTCATTATCCAGAGTATCGACCGTAAATTGAGCTTTGAAGACATAGCCAGGGCAAAAGGCTTGGATATGGACGAACTGCTTACTGAAATAGAAATGATTGTCTCCTCTGGCACGAAAATTGACATTACATACTACATCAACGAGGAGATTGAAGAGTATCATCAAGAGGAGATTCTGGATTATTTCGCCTCGGCAGAATCCGATTCCGTCGATCTGGCACTCAAGGAGTTAGGCGAAGACGAATATACTGTGGAGGAGATTCGCATCATGAGAATCAAATACTTGTCAGATGTAGGTAATTAATATTTTTAAATGTTGCGTATAATTAAAAAACAATATGGAAGATAATAATGAGATGATGAATGAATCAACAGAACTGATTCCCGATGAGTTGAAACAAGAGAGTAATCTGGAAGTGACTCAGGAGGTTGCTCAGGAGGTATGTTGCAAAGAGGAGGAAAAGCCTGCGTGCGATAGGAAAAAGTGCCATATCGCGCATTTGGTCTTTGATTTGGTGCTGTTAGTAGCGGTTATTGCCCTTTTTATTCTGCATTTTACGGGTAACAAGCAGTCAAAAGTGACCAATCCTGTACCCATGGAGCAGGCTGGGGATGGTTCTGTAGTTTATGTGAACATAGATACCATCAATGAAAAGTATGAGATGGTGAGTTTGCTTACAGACAGTATTGATATGGAGAAACAGCGTCAGACGGTGCAATTCCAAAACCGCCAGAAGGCTTTGGAGAACAAGCTGGCCAATTATCAGCGTAATATGCAGAGCGGTCAGTTGACTCCTCAGCAGGCGCAATATGCGGAAGCTTCGTTGCAACAGGAGAGTCAGCAGTTGCAGAGTGACTATGCTCAGGCAGTGGAGTCTCTGGAGGCCCGCTATACGGCTGCGCTGGAGCAGATTGCAGATTCGTTGCGGGCGGCGACCAGACGGGTGAATGCAGGGGTGAACGCCTCCTACGTGTTCACATACGGAAGTGGCAGCCCCATGATTTGCGCTGATCCTACACGTGACATTACAAATGCTGTTCTCGATGAACTGAACAAGCCGTTTACCAAGAAGAAAAAATAACAGATGGAAGAGAATAATATGACCCCGACTCCAGAGGCATCCAACAAGAAGCGTAATATCATTATAGCTTCAGTTGTAGCTGCACTCATTTTGATGGTTGTTGCCGTTTTTTTAGTGGTCCACTTCACCCATTCAAAGAAACATGTGGAGGAAAGCTCCCCAAAGAAGGAGAACCTTTCCGAATTGCATGTTTTCCCGCCCATTGATTTTGCTGACAGCCTTTACTATAAGAAAACCGTGGTCTCCTACGAAGACGAGTCACCGCGTGATGTCTATTATTACGAAAAGGACAGTCTGGGACAACCGACTGATGTTCGGGTTCACGAGACTCACTACTATCAGGGAGAGATAAAATATATAGATGGCAATGTCGCAGAAAACCAGCGTGATGGTTTGTGGTATGCCTATCACAAGAATGGTAACGTGCAGACTATGGCCCATTATAGGAATGGCAAGGAGGATGGCCGTTACACGGTATATCACGAAAATGGAAGTGTATATTACACGGGCTTTTACAAAAATGGCGTGCGCGTGGGTGAGTGGAGATTTTACGATGATAAAGAGAATCTTATTCGTACGGAAAATTTTGACGAGAAGAAATAAGAAGGAAAGAGAAACAGAATCCTTATTCTTTGCAACTTTATAACTTTACAAACCTTACGAACTTAAAAATAATAATAACTAACAATCAAATAAATAGATTTTATGGAATTACCTTTTGCAGAAGCGTGGAAAATAAAAATGGTGGAACCCATTAAGAAGTCCACTAGAGAAGAAAGAGAAAAGTGGCTTGACGCTGCTCATCAGAACATTTTCATGTTGAAGAGCGACTATGTTTACATTGACCTGTTGACTGACTCTGGTACGGGAGCTATGAGCGACCGTCAGTGGAGTGCCATGATGATGGGTGATGAGAGTTACGGCGGAGCCCGTTCCTTCTATCACATGAAGGATACGGTTACAGAATTGACGGGATTCAAGTTTGTCATCCCTACTCACCAGGGCCGTGCCGCTGAGAATGTGCTTTTCAGCTATCTGGTGAAACCGGGCAACATCATTCCTGGCAACGCTCATTTCGACACTACAAAAGGCCATATTGAAAGCCGTAAGGCATTCGCCATCGACGTTACCGTTCCGGAGGCTTACGACACCCAGTTGGAGGTTCCCTTCAAAGGTAATGTCAGTTTGGAGAAACTGGAAAAGGTGCTCCAAGAGAATAAGGGCAATGTCCCGTTCATGGTGCTTACTGTTACGAACAATACGGTGGGCGGGCAGCCGGTCAGCATGAAGAACATTCGCGAGACCTGCGAGCTTTGTCACAAATATGGCGTGCCTGTAAACATTGACAGTGCCCGTTTCATTGAGAATGCCTACTTCATCAAGACCCGTGAGGAGGGCTATGCCGATAAGACTTTGCGTGAGATTTGCAAGGAGATGTTCTCTTATGCCGACAGCATGACGATGAGTGCCAAGAAAGACGGTCTTGTGAACATGGGTGGTTTTATTGCCACTAACAAGGAGGATTGGTACGAAGGTGCCAAACTTTACTGTATTCCCTTTGAGGGCTTCCTGACCTATGGCGGTATGAATGGTCGTGACATGGATGCGTTGGCTGTCGGTTTGAAGGAGAATATTGAGTTTGACATGGTAGAGACCCGTGTTAAGCAAGTGCAGTATTTGGCAGACAAATTGGATGAGTACGGCATTCCTTATCAGCGTCCTGCCGGTGGTCATGCCATCTTCGTGGATGCCGACAAGGTGCTCACGAACATTCCGAAGGAGGAGTTCCCTGCTCAGACGCTGACATGTGAGCTCTATCTTGAGGCTGGTATCCGCGCTTGCGAGATCGGCTATGTGCTGGCCGACCGCGACCCGGTTACACGCGAGAACCGTTTTGGAGGCAACGACTTCGTTCGTCTCTGTATCCCTCGCCGTGTATATACCAACAATCACATGGACGTGATTGCTGCTGCCTTGAAGAATGTCTATGACCGTCGCGATACGATTAAGCGTGGTCTGGAAATCACTTGGGAGGCCGAACTGATGCGTCATTTCACCTGCCAATTCAAGAGACTGAAATAGTAATTAACCAAGGGACAACAGGTCGGCGGGGTACCCCGCCGACCTGTTGTTTTTATAACGAACAATGCTGATATGCTGATTGTAGGTGATGTTTTAGTTTCGGATGAACTGATAGACAAGTGCTTCTGCTGCGATTTGTCACAGTGTCATGGCGCCTGTTGTGTGGAGGGGGATTCCGGTGCACCCCTGGCTCCTGAGGAGTTGGGGGATCTGGACGAAAACTATCCGCTCTTCAAGAAGTATATGACCGCCGAAGGTGTTGAAACGGTGGAACAAAACGGCGAAACATTCGTTTTTGACGGTTCGGGGGATTTTGGCACCCCACTGGTAGAAAGCACTAAAGCATGTGCATTTGCGTTTTATGAAAACGGAATTTGCAAATGCGCCATTGAGAAAGCTTTTCAGAACGGGGAAATCCCTTTTCAGAAACCCATGTCTTGCTTCCTGTATCCGGTAAGAGCTAGCAAAGTGGGAAAATATACGGCCTTGAATTATCATCATTGGGATATTTGTGCCAGTGCTTGCCGTTATGGAGGGGAATTGCACCAGCCTATCTATCGGTTCCTGCGCGAACCGTTGGTCCGCAAGTTCGGACTTGAGTGGTATGAGGATCTTTGTGAGGCTGTTGAGCAGCGAAACCGGGAGAATGTTGGATGAAATTTGAGTGTGATGAAGAAAATCCTATTAATTTTAACAATATTGATTCCATTATGGATTAATGCGCAGACTGAATATGAGTTTTCGGCGTACCGGAAGGTGGTGCCTGATGGTTATAACTTTTGGCTCAGCATTCCCGACACCTATAAGGATCAGCGCGAGAAGATGCCCTTGATTCTTTTTCTGCATGGACACAGTTTGTGTGGATCCGATTTGAACCGTGTTCGCCGGTACGGGTGTCTGGATGCCATATCCATGGGAAAGGATATCAATGCAATTGTGGTTGCCCCCCAGAACCCGGGAGGCCCTTGGAATGCGCTGAAATTGAATAATGTGCTGAACTGGGTGCAGGAGCATTTTGAATTTGACACCAACCGTCTCTATGTCATCGGCATGAGCATGGGCGGTTATGGTACCTTCCAGTATGTGGGCACCTATCCGGAGCGGGTGGCCGCGGCTATGGCTTTCTGTGGCGGTAGCAACCTTCGCGAACATTGTGGTCTCAATACTGTTCCCCTGTGGATTATCCACGGGACCGCAGACCGGGCCGTGTCTGTCGCTGAATCTCAAAAGGTGGTGAATGCTATGAAGGCCTGCGGGAATACTGATCTGCTTCGTTTTGACAAATTCCCGGGCGTCAACCACAGCCAGTTGGCCAAGATGTTCTATATACCTGAGACGTACGAGTGGCTGTTCCGCCACTCCAGAACGGACTCTGTGCGGCAGGTGGATAAAGAGGTGGTTATCACAGCATCCACTATGAGTGCCGCTTATCAGAATATTGACCGCGCAGCCAATAAAATAGTCATAGTGGATCCTAATAAATTCCATGCTAAGGATACCACGCAAGCTATGAATCAGGACACTACCTCCACTGTGTCAGGCACCTCTTCTTCCCAAGAACAAGCGTCTGCTCCGGCATCTCAGACCACTCCCAAATACCATACTGTAAAGAAAGGGGATACGCTGTACGCAATTGCGCGGAAATACCATACCACAGTGAGTAAATTGTGTAAATTGAATCACATAAAGGAGACTTCAATTCTCTCTTTGGGACAGAAAATCAGAGTAAGATAATCGAATATGAAAAAACTTTTCTTTTTTTGTGTAATTTTTATAATGGTTTACGGGTTGTTTGCCCAAAACACTCTGTCTCTTACGTTCAAAGGGCAGGACCAAGGCAATGCATATTTCCAGTTGGATAGTGTGCGCGTCGAAAATCTTACCCGGGAATGGGCTGAGACGATTATCTATCCGGATACTGAGATGATACTTTTGGTTTCTGTTGGCGTAGATGATAATGATTTTTGGCGTGATGTTTTGATTGTCCCGAATCCTTTTGTCGGCAATGCTGTTTTGTGCGTGGGAAATATGCAGGAAGGGCCGGCTCGTCTGAAGGTTACGGATGTACAAGGCCGGTTGTGTGCCGAATATTCAGGCGTTGTGCAGTCTGGAACCAACGCGTTTGCCATCTCATTGACGACTCCTCAAATCTATTTTGTCAGCATTCAGACAGAGCGTGGGTCCAAAAGTTGCAAGCTGGTGAACGTGGGCTATGGGGATGCTAACAGAATAGCTTTGGTGGGGCATCCGGATATGGAATCTGGCCAAGATTATATGAAAAAGCAGATGTTTGAATCGGAAGCTCTTTTCGTGCTGGGTGATGAGATGAGATACACAGGCTTTGCTACCATAGAGGGTGAAATGCGCGTAAGTGAGATTGTTACCCAAGAGCAGATGGAGGATGACACTATTGCTTTGGTCTTTTTCCAAGACGGGATACCCTGCTCCAATATGCCGACGGTTACCGATCACGAGGGGAATGTTTACCCCACCATCCAAGTCGGTCCACAGTGTTGGACAGCCCAGAGTATGCGGGCTTTGACCTCTCCCACTACGGGCACATATCTCTTGAATGTCACCCCATCGCAATATTCATTTAGCGGAAAAATTGCACGTTGGTATAATAATGACAGTACCACCTATGCAGCGCTGAACTATGGTGTGCTATACAATTGGAATGCGGTCGTGGATACGTTCAACACAGTGTCCGGTGAAACTAGTGTGGAAACCGCAAGCAGTCAGGCTGTGAGTGCTGTTTTCCCGGATGGCAGGCGAGGCATCTGCCCTCAAGGATGGCACGTGCCCTCCAATGCGGAATGGTCTGCATTGGTGAATTATGTCAAAACCAAAGAGGAATACTTTTGCAATTACTCGTCCCTGAATGTTGCCAAGGCGTTTGCATCTACAACGGGCTGGACTTCCAATAGCAGCCTTTGCGCTGCGGGCAACAATATGGAAAGCAATAATGCACTCGGTTTCACCGCTTATCCTGAAGGCTTCTTTGGAAACGGGGCTTTCTCCTCATTGGGTATGGATTCGACATTCTGGACAGACGTCGGACAAGGGTAAAACCTGGGGACTCTATTATAACAACAGCGGAGTGTATCCGTCCAGTAACAGCAGTAAGTCCTATTGTTACGCTGTCCGTTGTTTACGCGATTAGCAAATTGCCTTATCGGAGCAGGGTTACGCTTCCGCGCACCTGTACGGCCTTGTCCTGAGTGTTCATATAATTGATGATGTAAACGTAAACTCCGACAGGGGCGTTTTCACCATTCATGTCACGACCATCCCATCCCTCTGTGGGATTACAGGTCCTAAATACCGTCTTCCCCCATCTGGAAATTATTCTAAGCTCATAATTGGAACTGGACACAAAAGCGTTGGATGGGAGGAATATGTCATTGTGCCCGTCCTGGTTCGGTGAAAAGGCATTGGGGATAATCATGCTGGATTCCTGTTGCAGGGTCACATGGTTGGAGATGCTTTCGTCCTGAAATCCATATTCGTTCAAAGTTTCGTGTGCAGTGACGTAGTAGGTGAACAATGAGCCTTGCTGGAACAGCATGGAGACATCGTCACCGTAGGTGTTGTGCAGGCGCGGTACGATGGATCCGGTCAATTCCAGAAAAACAGTGTCGTACTCCGTTTTTCGACTAACCGAGTAATGGTTGATGTCACCGTTCCATGTCCCATAATTGTTCCATTCCAGGTTGCAGTCGTGGGCGGAGGAGGTTGTTCCGGTCAATAGGATGTTGTGGGAAATGTTGGAGTATCCTGCGGGAATGTTGCAGGAACTGATGACGTACGTACGGTAATAATAGACTTTTTTGTTGAATTGGGCGGTGCTGTCCATGAATTCATATTCCGTGCCATTGTGATAGGGGAGGGTTGCCAGGTCTTCGAAATCCTGTCCATTCTCGCTCCGTTGCAAAGTGATGGTGTTGAAAGGATATTCATCACCGCTGGTGTGCACCAATATGGAGATATAACGGTTGTCCATTACCGACACATGACGGATGTACGTCATGTCATCAGACTCTTCCGCATCAATAGAGAAGTTTACCCGATTACTGCTGGATGTGATGCTGTTGTCTGTGTTGTTCGCCCTGACAAACACTCGGTATGCGGTGTTAAGTTGCAAATCTGAAAGCGTGAACGAAGTACCGGTGGTGTTGCCCACGGCGTTGTATGATATGCCGTTGTCCTCGCTCAGTAATATGGTGTAAGAACCTACCCCGCCGTGCATGTTCTTATAAGCGTTCCAGGAGAGTTGCGCGGTTCTGTGGCAGGCATCGGTGGTAGGATGGCTCAGGCGGATGTTACACTGACCGCTGTCGGTCTGGTGTGAACTGTTGTTGCACGAGTCCAGCACGGCAATGAAATACTCGCGGCTTACCTCGTTGGGGTTAACACTGGCATCCATCCAATAGGTTGCATCATACACCGTGTGCAGTGGCAGGCGGATGCTGCCATCCAGATAGTAAACCGGATAGCACATCATATACGGGTCTGGGGCATGGAATCCCATCACAACATGGTTGTCTTCTGTAACGGAAATGCTGTCAAGGATAGGTGCGGAGGGAAGAATGCTGTCGTTCAAGAATACCGTTTGGATGTTGGACTTGAAGACGCAGGAGCTGCCTCCGGCTGTGTTGATGTGATTGGTGATGCCCACCTGATAGGAGATGTAGTTGTGACATACATCCGAAGGGTCTATATAGGTGAGATCACCGGTGGTGGGCACGGAGCCGATGGGGGTGGCACCAAAGTCAGGCTCAAAACTCCGTTTTTTGTAAATGTGATAGACATTGTCCCAGGAACCGCCATCGATGGAGGAGCTTACGGCATCCCATTGCAGAAACGCTGCCGTGCTGTCGCCCTGCAGGTCGTATGGTGTCACGGTAAGCAGTATGGTGCTCATGGCATTCGACATGCATGCTTCGCCTGTAACAGTATTCGTTGCATGAATCTGGCAGGTGTAATGGTTGCTCAATTGGTTGTCATTTAAGATAATAGTGGTGGATGACCGGTATATGGTGTTGTCTGGATGCGGGTGCACAGAGGTGCTGACCTCCACATTGTTGATGATGAAGGTGTATTCATCATTTATGGACACGTTGCTCATATCATTCCAAGACCAGGTGATGCGCAACTCTCTGGGATTGATGAGCTGCTCGATACACTGGAGCTTCGGCGGTTCTATGGCAAAACCATAGAAGCTGAGAAGAATGAATGATATGAATATGAAAAGTTTTTTCATTTGGTAAATGTCCGTCTTAAGTTCCGAGTTTCACCAACGATAATTTGCATAAAATTATTGTAATCAAAATATTTTTTTGCCATTGTCGACAGTGTGTCAGCCTTCATATTCCGTATGACTTCCACCATGTATTGGAATTCGTGTTCATCATGGCCGAAGAATTTCCAGTAGGCATATTTCTTCAGATAGGAGACAGAGTTGTCCACATCTCGTAGCAGATCGCCCAAAAGGTAGTTGCGAACTGTTTCCAGTTCTTCGTCACCGACGGGTTCATCCTGCAGCCGTTTCAGCTCCTCAAAGCAGGCGTCAAGGGCAGCCTGTGTATGGTCGGCGTTCACATCGCTGTTGATGATGAACAATCCCTGGTTGCCGAAATAAACAGAACCCGCGGACACGCCGTAGGTGTAGCCGTTGCGTTCGCGAAGGTTCTGCATGAGGCGTGAACCGAAATACCCGCCGGTTATGGTGGACAGGAACGAAAATTCGCGTCGGTCACCAGCATTATATCCTGTTTTCACCAGACTTAGGGCGATGGAGGATTGCACGCTTCCGGGCATCTGCTCGGCGATGATACGGGTAGGGTCGGCCGGTAGTTCCAAATCGAGTATCGGAGCTGAGGCTGTGCCGTGCGGCACTTGCGAGAACAAATCGCGGATGCAGGCCGAAATATCCTTGTCAATATTCCCTGTAAGAAAGAGCGTCAGGTTCTCGGCGCAGAAGGTTTGCCGGTGGAATTCGTACATTTGTTCCAGCGTGACCGCCTGCAGGTTCTCGCGGGTGGAGAAGACACCGGCTGTGCGACTGTCGCCGAACACAGCGTGCAGCAGCAGTTGAGTGTTCCTGACATCAGTTTTCTGCATGTTGTATTCCAAATCCTTGATCTTAAGGCTCTGGTAGATTTCCAACCGGTCTTGGCGATATTGCGGTCGTGCCAGAAAATCGAAGATGGTGGGCAGTATCTGGGTTACATTATTGGCTGGAATGGAGATGGCAATAGTGGTACGGTCCAGATTGCCCGAAACGGTGACGTGGGCCCCGTAGAAGTCCAGAAGGTCGGCAGTCTCCGTGGCGGAGTACCTGCTTGAGCTCTCCTTAAGTAGCGAATAGGCAAAGTGAGAGACGTGCTTATGCTCTTCATGAAGTATGCCGGCGCGAACATTAAGGAGGATGTGGATGAGGTCCAGTTGTCCGTTGAATAGGGTATAGACGGGTATGCCATTCTCCAAAGAAGTGCGTTCGGGGGCTGTTAGTGACAGTTTTGTGATAGGCTGTGCGGGTGGGGGAGTTTTGCGATCCAGAGTGTTCATGCAGATTTATCGAATGAGAAGTATTTGGCCTTTTTCCACACCGGATGTGTGGTCAGTGGTCCGGTATTTAATGGTATAGACATAGACACCCTGCGGCAGCAGGTCGCCGATGCCGTTCCGTCGTCCGTTCCAGCCGTTTTCAATATGGCGGGATTGGAAAACATGGTCTCCGTTCCGGGTGTAAACGTTAAGTTCAAAATCGGTGTATTCCGTATTGGCAAAGACATAGAATATGTCATTGACGCCATCGCTGTTGGGAGAGAATGCGTTGGGTGCGAAGAAGAGTTTGTCGGCAATTTGCGGTTGTTGCGAATGGGTGGTGTCGGACTCAGTGCGCAGGCTTGCCGTATCTTCAGAGTTTCTCGGATCAGCGGTTGCTGGGGTAAGGTCGGGCAGGATGGGGGTGGAGGGATGAACAGTCGGTTGCAGCGTGCCGATGGCAGGGAGCTGAGCGTCCTTGTCTTGGGTCGCTGTTGTCGTGACGGGCGTGTTTGGGGCTGGTGCAGGGATGGAACGTGAAGCGGCGTGCTGTGTGGCCGGTGCAGGAGTCTTCGCAGGAGCAACGGGCTCCGGCGTGTCGGCTGCCGGGGCTGGTGTGCTGGTTGGCGTCGAATCGGGAATGGCAGGTGCGGCGGTTTGTGTGTCTGCCGGTGTCCAGGCCGGTGCAGGCTCGCTGTGCGGGCGGGTGAGCAGCACGGCGGTAACTATGGCCGCCGCAGCCACTAACGCGGCTGTACTGTACAAGACAGCCCTCCGCGCGGCGCGTGCACGGTTGTATTTCCGGACGGACGGGTCGTTGGCGATTTTCTCCCAACCGCGCTCATCCACCGGAATACGATATTGTTCAAACTGTTCTCTCAACGTTTTCATATCTTAAACTCTTCGTGATTCAGGTATCGGTTGATTTTCTTTTGTAAAATATTGCGAGCCCTGAAAATCAGGGTTCTGACATTAGTCGGGGTTTCGTTCATTATCCGCCCGATCTCCTCCTGCTCCACATCGTCAATCACGTACAGGTTAAAGGCCGTGCGGTACTTGTCGGGCAGTTCGTTGATGAATGCGACAATCTTGTTCATCGTAAGGGCCTCGTTGAGCGGTTCGGCATCAACAACAGGCTCGTATTCCATCTCCTCTAACGATGCGATCCTGTTATGGGAGGTTTTGCGGTAGTGGTCGATAGCCTTGTTGATGGTGATGCGCCGGAGCCAGGCTCCCAGTGAGGTGATGTTGTTGTATTTTTTGAAGTTGACGAGTATGAATATGAACGTGTCATGAAAAAGATCTTCAGCTTCATCGGGATTGGCAGTGTATCGTGTACAGATGCTCTTGATCATGCCTCCGTAATCCAGATACAGCTGCTTTTGGCAGGCTTTGTCGCCAGCCACACAACCCTTTATCAGTTTTGCTTCTTTTTCAGACATTGCTTTAAACAACCTATTAACGATTTAAGCACGCTTTCCGTTGCAGGATATTCGTTTTTTTTGTTCCTTTGCGACACTATTATTCCTGCTGTATGAGCCGTTTGCAAAAGTCGTATTTTTTACAACATGATGTGCTAGCTCTCACCCGTAATCTTTTGGGAAAATATGTTTTCACCCTGAAGGAAGGTCAGCTGGCGGGTGGCATTATCTCGGAGGTGGAGGCGTACAAGGGCACGGCGGACAGGGCCTCGCACGCCTACGGAGGCCGTCGCACGCGCCGCAACGAGATGATGTACCACGAGGGTGGGGTGGCGTATGTGTATCTCTGTTATGGGATGCACCATCTCCTCAATTTCGTGACCAACGAGGAGGACATTCCTGACGCTGTGCTCATCCGCGGCATCATCCCCACGCATGGTGAGGAGCTGATGTTGCGGCGCACGGGCAAGGGTCGGATGTCGCGCGACATGGGTTCCGGCCCCGGCAAGGTGAGCAAGCTGTTGGGCCTTACGGTAGCGGACAATGGCTGCCCGCTCACGGGCGATATGATTTGGATAGAGGACCGGGGGCTTCAGATTCCCGATGATCAGATTGCGGTCACCCCGCGCATCGGCGTGGGCTACGCGGGTGAGGATGCGCTGCTGCCGTATCGGTTTTTAATCAAAACCGGCAATATTTTTCCCAAATCAGCCTCCACTCGTTAACAATCAAATCTTAATTTTACACCTCGTAAATTTCTAACATACTGATTATTATATTAAAAACATTTCTCACAAAATTCTTGACAAAAGTGTTTTCGTGTTGTATCTTTGTGGCAACCTAAAACATTTTACTATGAAGAAAGACATGATATTTTTCGATCCGCTGTCCGATTTCGGCTTCAAGCGGATCTCCGCCTCCGAAAACAACAAGGACATCCTCATTGACTTCCTCAATTCCAGCATTTCCGATGAAGTCGGCATCATCACCGACATCACCTTCCTGCAGACAGAGATGTTCGGCGAGAGGCCGGAAGACAAGAGGGTGATTTTCGACATCTATTGCGAAAACCAAAACGGCGACAGATTCATCATCGAGATGCAACGGGCTCGACAGCCCTTCTTCGCCGACAGAATCATCTCGTACGTGAGCAGGGTCATCAGCAGGGAAATGGAAAAAGGAGAAAGCGACTATGCAATTCCTTCTGTCTATTCCTTCAACCTGCTGGACTACAACGCACCGGAGTTCAGAGGCAATGACCGTTATTTCCACAAGGTTATGCTCAAGGACGAGACCAATAAAATTTTCAGCGACAAAACCACCTTTTTTTTCGTCGAATTGTGTAAATTTGCAGCCGTTAAAGACAAGATTTTGGATAATGCCCACACGCGCAGATGGCTCGAGCTGCTCACCTCCATCGGCGGCAGCACCAATCGGGACTACGGCGCAGAGGAACAGGGCGTTTTCCGAAAGTTCATAGAGGAATGCAGGATAACAAACTAACCAACATGGAACGAAAAGAATACAAGAAGAGCGTTTTGGAGTACAAAGACGTGCAAGGGGCCATCATCTGCGCCCGTGAAGACGGCATAGAAGAGGGTATTGAGATTGGTATGGAAAAGGGGCGGATCGAAGGATTGAACGAAGGGAAAATGGCAGAAAAGCGCCAATTAGCACTAAACATGATTGCGGAAGGTATCGCAATAGAGACTATAGTACGCGTTTCCGGCCTGAGCAGCGAGGAAATCATGGAGCTTAGACCATAATAAAAACTAACTATTTAGCTTATTTCGCCTTATCAAGCCACCCACCATTCCGCCGCCAACGGCGGCGGAACCTCCAGCATGAACCCCCACACAAAACAAAAGAGCGCAGCCCCACGTCCGCGCCCTTGGGTGTTCTCTGAATACTATTCATCGGTGGAGATTCCGCGCGACATGTCGCGCGGAATGGTGGTGGGTTGGTGGATAATGATGGACGTTTCGCGGCGGGCAAACATTATGCTTCGGTGCACGCGACCCCGCGCCGCGATTACGCACACGGGGTCATCATATACCACAATCCCAGAGATTGACATCTCTGGCTATAATATGCAACGCCTACGGCGTTGGACTGGTGGCAGGAATACCGGTTAACCTGCTTATTATTGCCGGTGACTTCGACAAGCACAGTCACCATCGACAGGTTCAATCTCCGACAACGTCAACGCTGTCAGCACTAACGCCGTAGGCGTTACATATCTGTAACCAGGGGTGTCAACCCCTGGGTGCGGGACGGCCTGTGCGATGGGTCGCGGCGCGCGACACACATGCGCCGAGGTATGGAACCAACCCGCCGCGAAACACCACAAACGCACCGCTGAACCAGCACCATTCCGCCGCCAACGGCGGCGGAACCTCCAACATTTTTCCCATATCAATCACTACCCGTTAACAATCAATTCTTAATTTTACACAGAGTAAAATGCTAATACATTGATTATTACACTGATAATTATTTCCGCAAAACTCTAGCCAAAAGTTTTTTGTGATGTATTTTTGCCGTTAAATTATCATTAACAATAGGTATAATTCCAAACAAATTTTAATCAATTATGAAAACAACTATTGAAGAATCAAATGTTGAAACAGGGAAATATGGTCCTCTGTACAGGCAATTTGCAGGAAAGCCAAAGGAAGCCATTAGATTTCTTCGTGAAAAAATGAATGGCGAATGTATTGCGGCGCTGCATCGTAGTGATATTGGTGATATTGACATTGTTTGGGGTGAGGTCTCAGACCCAATCAAGCACAGGGGATATGGGTTGGCCCACATTATTGACAAACACGAAATTGATATTAACAAACTGGGATTTAATGTGGAGGATTTCATCCCTATTGTTGTTCAATTCGGCAATTTCAACTTGAAGAAGTCAGACGGTCAAAAAAAAGTGTTTGAAAGTAAGACATTCCGATTTATCGTGGCGGTGGAAAAAAGTGATGATGGGAAAACGAAAAAGTGGTTGCTTTCGGCCTTTGACATAATAAAAAGACCGAAGTGAAACCTCGGTCTTATATTGTTCGTCACTGTCAAAAACATCGACGCTGACAGTCTTCGTTACCTGCTCTGTATGGTAAAACGACACCGCAAAAGTACAAATATTTTTTAGACGGCGGATGTCATCATGAAAAAAATCAATTTTCTCCGTTATAGCCACTTACGATAAAATAATATCCCAACCCCACCATTCCGCCAGCTCTGCTGGCGGAACCCCCAACACAAACCGCGTCTCTAACCTCCAGCGTAACCTCCAGCGTTACCCCACAAACAAAACCAAAGGGCGCAGCCCCACGGCCACGCCCTCGACTGTTCACTGATTTTGAGTTTACGTTAATCTTAAATCATACGTCTATCTCTTCTCGAACTTCGTAGTTGCGCTGTGACTGCTGTCGCTCAAACGCAGGAAATAGTTGCCGGCAGGAAGATTTTGCACATCCAATGAAATATGGTTGTCAGTGATTTGTTGCGTAAGAATGAGGTTGCCGTTGTTGTCAAATACGAACATGTCTGTTGCCTGGAATTCGTTGGCGGGAAGGATAACCGTGAGGATATCGCCGTCTTGATTTGGATATACAATAATTTCATTTTCGGATAGAGATTGCGAGACTGATCCACTGGAACTGAAATCGCTCGTATTACGAGGCACGATAAAGTAGCGGAAGTCAAAAAAGTTGTTAGCAATCTTGCTGGTGCCAAAGCTGAAGCCAGTGATATTGACGGGACCAGTGGGTATGTTGGCACCGATAAAGTTGGCATCTTGGAAATATGGGTAAACAGCATTGGTGGTGATACCGTTCTGGGTGATCCCGTAAGTGTTGAGTGTAGCAAAGGTTCCCGTGGAAGTGAATGTCACGTTGTTCAGCTTGATTAATTCAGCTTGGTGCTGGATCATGAAGCTTGGGTTGTTGAGTTGCGATAGAGTGATGGTTAAGGGTGTGACATCTTGGTTTATGCTGATAAGAGAACCATAAGCTCTTGTAGGTTTGAATTCAAGGAATCCGTAGTAGTTGATCAGTGTGCCGTATAGGTCTTTCACCTTATCGCCGACTTCAAGGGAGCCTAAGCTGTTATCCGGATCGTACACCAGGATTGCGCCAGTAGCATCCTGAAGTATCTTCTGGTTGTTATATGCTGCAACGGCGGTAACCACTACTTCGCCAGTTAACTTGTATTCAAAATTGGATATAGTGGAGTTGTAAACGTCGGTGTAATCTAATTTTGTACGCAGGGCAGAGATGTTGGCCACGTGAAATTCTGGACTGACGCCGTAGGAGAACCAAATTGTGTCGGGAAACAAATTCACGTTGCCATTCACGTCAGAAACATTATTGATAATCAATGTGTATGTGTTGTCAGACAATGCCGGCGATACTGCCAATGTGACCACATTGTTGTTCAGCGTGGCGGAAGTTATAGTGATATTGTTGTCAATCACGTAGTTTGAAGTGGTTTGTGCAGATGAAGGGTCAAGATTCTCGTTGAATGTAACACTAAGGGTATCGCTTGTGATTGGGGTAAGGTTTGTCACAAATGGGGCGATGGTATCAGGGCCTGGTTCGTATTCAGTAATGATTATATTGTCCAAGTAGAAACGTCCACGGGTTTCTTGTGAACCTTGGAACTTGACGACGGTGGAAGAAGTACCACCGCTGAATGGCACGGAAAACGTGTTGAAAGCTGTGGTGCTGAGACCATTTACCGTATAAGGAACACCGTTTACAGCAACGATGAGACTGGTAGCGTCACCAGGCCAAGCTTTCGCGTCAAATGTTACCAAAAATTGGCCGTTGTTGCCTGACAGATTAATTGGTGGGGTCTGAATATAGCCCGCTTGTGCCGATTTTCCGATTTTTACCTTGCCGTTGCTCGGATATACCCAGTCGCCTGTCCATCCAGGCACCTGGGTATAGTTGTTCAAATTGTTGGAAATGGTGTAAGGAGTACTGTCGGTAATACGGGAGAAATCCTCAATTAAGATGGTTAAGGATGATAGAGTAGTGAAAGATATTTCATCACCGTAGCTCGTTCCATTGGTAGTTGTTGCATATGCGCGATAGGTATATTGAGTGCTTTCTGTGAGGTTGGTGAGATTGTATATCATCGTAGATCCAGTAGCGATTACCTGTGTGTATGAGGAAGCATCACTAGGCTTCCACTCAAAACCTTGCGCGGTAACAGTCACGTTGTCAGGATTGGAGACGGTGCCGTTTAGGGTGGCGGAAGTGGAGGTAAGGTTAGTTGCGGAAAAGGTAGTGGCGGAGGGCTCTAAAGATGTCTCCAATGTCGTGAAAGAAATCTCATTACCATAGATTGTACTGTCCGTGGTGGTTACAAACGCACGATAAATGTATTGCGTGTTAGCCGTCAGACCAGTAAGAATGTGAGACATCGTAGCACCTGTTGCGGTTATGTTTGTCACTGTGTAGACATTTGCAGTAGAGATTTTCCATTCAAAGCCCCGAGATGATATCGTTACATTGTCGGGATTGGAAACACTTCCATGGAGTGTGACAGTTGTTGCCGTTACGTTTGTGGCGTCTGTGGTGTTCGCGGAGGGAACAGTAGCTGATAATGTCGTGAAAGATACTTCGTTACCATAATAGGTAATACCATTGCATGTGACGTATCCCCTATATGTATAGGAAGTATTTGCTTCAAGCCCTGATAGGGTACGTGACATTGTTATACTTGTCGGGGAAGTTGTTACTGACATGAGGTTTGACACTGATGTATAAACAGAATCAGTAGTTTTTTTCCATTGGAAGCCACGAGTGGTAATTGTTGTATTACTGGGCTTGGAAACGCTGCTGCTGAGTGTGGCAGAGGTTACTGTTACATTGGTAGCTTCGTTAGTTGTCACTTCAATGTCACGAAGACATCGAACAGAACAACCGCGAAACATGCTGATTTCGCCATCGACGTTCACTGTAGTATTGGAATAGGTTAATGAGAAATATCGAGCGTAGAAGAAACTGATATGAAGACTGGGATTAGCGGTGGCATGAACAGTTGTTGTTCTTGACCAAAAATATGCGTAATTCGCCGAACTGTTGATAGCAGAACCGTCATGTATCCCTGCGGGAATTGTGGAAAAACCCGTGGCATTGTTGTTTGCCGGAGAATTACCCACGGCGCAGTTATTGTCGTAATTCTTCCAGTAGTAAGGATAGGCTATAGCTTTGGCAATATAGTTATTGATGTTGTCGCACTGATATTCGCTTTGACTGTTTACGAAGTTTTGTAATGTTGTCCATTCAGCCATGCTCGGGATATGCCATCCTTCTGGACAAATTCCCCTGATGTTTGAGACAGATATTTGTGAATTTACATTAGACAATGTGGTGTCCATTGCACCTTCCCAGGAATATAGCAGTCCGCGTTTTTCCAACGGAATGATAGATGTAGTGTCATTATAGTAAAGTGTGTTACCATTGCCGAGTATCCCCTTTGGAGAGGTGGTGCAACGCATGTTCTCTTTCATCCAGCATTGGTTGCCGATTTGCACTGTGTTATAAACATTGCCTTCGTGATCGGTTACGGTAGGCATGCCTACACATGGCTGGCCATGATTATCAGCCGATGGCATCGTGAAAGTCAACTCGTTGCCATAACCAGTTCCTGCACTGTTGGTGGCGTATGCACGCAAATAATAGGTGGTACCAGGGATGAATTCCCCAACCACGGCAGAAAAGGAACCAAGTCCATCCCCAAAAGCGCGATGACTACCTGCGAGAGTAGGATTGGAAGAGGTGTTCCAGCACATACCATACTCTGTTACTGTAGCACCGTTAGCAGAGATCACTTTGCCGGCTAACGAAGCTACCTCTTCTGAAATGACAACCACCGAATCTGTTGTAACATTGGGTAACGTTGCTGCACTGTTGAATTCGTCACGTACACAGCGTATAGAGAAAGCGTTATTGTTTGAAGATGATGTTGTAATACTCGAAGAGGAATAGTAAAGTCCTAAATAATTTGCGCTTAAGGTTTCATAATAATTATTATTCTGAAACGTCGAGACAGTCCAAAAACAAGCCTTTTCCCCAAAGTAACCTGAACGGTCACCAGCGGGACGAGCGGAAAATCCAGATGTGTTGTTCTGTGATGGATTGTATCCTACAGAGCATCCGCTGTAAAAGTCATAATTTTCCCATCCTATAGAGTCAGCCAAGGATTTGGCCGTGTTCAGATTGGAATTGTTGCACAGGTACATGCTACGACTGCCTAGGTAGGCAGAAAGCAACTGGAATTCTGCAAGGCTTGGCATGTGCCAGCCCACGGGACAAATGCCACGCACCCCACTGGGGATGGCAGTGCTACCGACAGAGCCATGCAATACGGCGGGCAGATTGTAGAGATATCCGTACGCAGCCACGTTGTTAGAGTTGTTGTTAGGAATAAAACGCCAAGGGGCTTGGTCGTCGTATGAAGAACCAGAAGGCGTGTTACAAACGTCCCCGTTGGCATAGTGTGTAGTACGCAGATTCTCCTTCATCCAGCACTGTGTGCCGATTTGTACGGTGTTGTAAATGTTGCCGTCATAGTCGGTGAGCGTCGGCATGCCCGTGCATGATTGTCCGTCGTTGGGATTAGTTGTGATGAATGCCCCTTCACTGCCGTATGTTGTACCAAAACTACTGGTGGCGTATGCGCGAAAATAGTACATCGTGCCTTCTGCCAACCCTGTCGGACTACTGATGAACGCACCAGGACCATTACCGTCAGTGGTATGATAGTCTGCAATAGTGGGGTGAGGGGCCGTGCTAAAGCAAAAACCTCTGGCAGAAACGGTTGCTGTCCCGCTGTTGATGACATTGCCCAAGCAGGTAGCGGAGCTGGTGCCGATGTTCGTCACACCTAAAGTAATTACTTTGGGAAGTTGATCTCCAGAATTCACTTCGCCTCGTACGCAACGTACCGAATAACCTTCCTCCAGATTGCCGTCAGCATCGCAGAGCCATTGAGTCAAATTAGGGTCATCATAACAGAATCCTCGCATTTCAACTTCATCATCATCTTCCAACGTGGAACTTGAGAAGACAGCCATGTCGCCAAATCCATAGTGGTTGATTCCATAGCTTTGTCCTGCCGGCATGGCGGAAAATCCAGTGGCGTTGTTCTGCGTGAGGTTGTTGCATACTGCGCAGGCATCGCTCACGTTATGATAGTTCCATCCTATATTGGATGCCAGGGCTTTGGCAATGTAGTTGTTGTAGCCGCCGCATAAGAACTCGCTATGGCTGTTTACGTAAGTGGCCAGTTGGTCCCATTCGGTAGCACTGGGCACATGCCAGCCCGCAGGACAGGCACCCTGTATTCCGCTGGGGTTGGCATTGCTGCTGCTGTCGCCATGCATCACCGCAGGCCAATTGTAAAGGTAACCGTATGCGGTCACGTTAGCCGCATTGCCGTCGGGTGCGTATCTATAAGGAATCTCGGAGCTGTATGTGATGCCTTCGGCAATGGGGTCGCCATTGGCATAGTGCGTGGTCCTCAGATTCTCCTTCATCCAACATTGGGTGCCGATTTGCACGGTATTGTAGATGTTGCCATCGTAGTCGGTGACGGTTGGGGTGCCGGGACAGGCATTCCCCGAAGAGGACCCCGCCTCCGTGGTGAAGCTTATCTCGTTGCCGTATGTCGTACCCGCACTATTAGTAGCATACGCCCTCACATAATAAGTGGTGTTCTCCACCAAGTTGGTGAGATTGCTCGTAAACACGCCGGTGCCTGTGCCGTCCGTGGTGTGGCTCTCCGACAGGGTGGGGTTGGGTGTCACACTATAGCACACACCCCTGGCGGTGACGGGCGCTCCACCGTCCGAGAAGACGTTGCCGCCCGTGGTGGCAGTGTTTATGCCGATATTGCTGGCTGCAACTGTAGCCACAATGGGAAGCTCGGCATCATTTTCAAGTGTGAAATGCAAGGTGATTGTCTCGCTCTCATATTGATTCTGCGTAATCGGCGTACTGGGTATCAGTCCATTGCTCTGTTGGCTGTAGCCGGTGTAGCGCATCTCGTCTCCCAGTTCGAAGGTGTGCGCTTTGGTGCTCTTCAGCTGCACGGCGTTGCCACTCACCCCAGATTCCTTGATTTGGTTACGCCCGGCACCGCCGGTATTCACCATTTTCAGACTGCGTGTGCCCTCAGTGGTTTGCACTGATAGAATGTAGGTTTGCGGGGTGACGAGCTCTATTTCGAAATAGTTGTTGCCCTCAGACAATAAGCCCTTGTATTCGGCGCATCGCTTGCCGTTGATATCCATCAATGTCATCGTCACGGATTCTCTCTTGACGGCATGGATGTTGACCTGCGTTCTCCCATCAAAAGGGTTGGGCATCACTTGCATCCCGCTGTGAAGGAGATAGTCCGCCACACCCGTTCCGACGGTGAGCGTGTAAATGGTGTCGGGAAAGAAGATGGCCTCAGTCCATCCTCGGGTCACATTCTGGATGACGACATTGTCGAGTTGTACACGGGTGTTGTTTTGGTCCTGCCCGTTGAATGTCAGCGTGATGGTTGTTTGGGCGAATGCAGACACAATGCTTGCCAAAGCCAAAGTAAACAGTAAAATCTTTTTCATCATGATGAAATTTTGGTTTATAATTTTCAAAACAAGACAAAAAGAAAGTGGAGCCGTTATCCGACAGCATCCTCCCGGTAGGGCTGGACTCCCAGTTAGTAAGATACTGAAGAACAAGCCCCATCTATGCGGCAAATAAACACATCATAGGCAAGCTTGATTTCCGATATCCGTACTAACATTTAAACTGTCCAGGTTTACCGAGACGGATAAGCGAAAACTCGCTTTCTTTTCAATAAAAAATCCGTTGCCCGCCTTTCGGCCGAACAACGGTGCAAATATAACAAATATATCAACGGCTGCCACAGACTTTCACCCGCAACAGCCGATTTTATCAAAAAAATGTCGACAATTACCCAGACTGACCAAGAAACAGATGGCGGTTGATTATTAGTTCTATTCCATTTCTGAGAGATATTGCTCAATAATGGGTTTCAATTGTGGTATATCAACAGCAATGGTTTCCCACAATTGTTCAGGTCGTATTTTATAGTATCCGTGTACCAGCACATGACGCATACGCTCTATATCGTCCCAATTCACTTTCGTGTGATTGGTACGGTATTCAAAAGTCAGTTTATAAACAGCTTCTCCAATTATTTCAACATGTTTCACCAAACCAAAATACATTACAGGATCGGCTAATGCTTCCTCCATTGTGTGGTGAGACTGATAATTAACTAGCACGTTCATGGCTTCAAGGATGTGCCGAAGCCGTTCCTTATCTCTAACTTCTTCTCTCATAAATTAATTGTTTATCGCGGTTGGCGGATTGTACAGCAAACGGCAATAAGCACCCATCCTCAATCAAATCGACACGGCGACCAGTACTTCTCTCCAATTCTCCCATCATGCGTGAAATAGTTAACAATGATACTCTTGCTTTTTCATCATATACTACAAGTATATCGATATCGCTGTCCTCAGTCTCTTCGCCGCGGGCGAAGGAACCGAACAGCCATGCCTTCAAAACGGGCTGGGTTTTGAAATACTCGCGAATGGTTTCTATCATCATTTCTGTACTCATAACAGATTGGTATCGTTTGTGCAAAAATACATTTTTTCTTATAATAACCATAGAGACGCAAAATTTTGCGTCTCTACATAATTTTGCGATCCTACAGCATTTTACACCCTATAACGTCCAATACCTGGACGGCGCGGGGAAAACCTACGCATATCCAGAATTCAGCCTGTCTGGAAGAAGGCAAGGGCTACTGCTTCTTCATCGCGGCAATTGAGAGGAACAGGCCGAGGATGATGCTGCAAAAGGCGGCGAAGAGCACCTGGAACTCGCCCGGCAGGCAGAACGTGAGCGTGTGCGCGGGAATCCAGAACAACGGGATGGTCTTCTTGAAAACGAAATTCCACTGCACATCCCAATTGAGGTTCTGGATGTGCTGGCGCACTTGCACAGGTCTTATGAGGCTCACAGCCCGACCGTCATGCTCGGCAATGTGCATGTCGCAAATCTTGTGTACAGTCATGAACACGGGTGCGAACGAGGTGTTCATCATCACGCTCACGAAAAAGGCTCCTGCCAATTTCAGCCAAGTGAAATCGCTTTTCATGGCGTCCGTTACACCGGCAAAGCAGCTGGCTTTCTCCATGAAGGCAGGAATGCCGACTTTGAAAACGCTCATCGCCAAGGCAATCCACATGCCGAGCAATCCCCAGACGATGAACTTCGGGAACAATCCGAATCCTTTGTGATAATATTGGCCGGTCTTGATGCGCTGGCCCAGCATCTCGCCGAAGGTGGCCAGTATGCCGAATTTCAAAAAGGCCATCCACAAGGGATAATTTGCAGTCAGAGAGCAGAATGTATCATATACGGGTTTGCTGATAAAAAATGGCAGCAGCACCAAAATGACAATGACGATGACGAGGAAGTCGGATTTTTTCATAAGCGTTATTTTTAACGCGCAAAAATAATAAAAAACGGGCAGACATTTCTTGTCCAAACGGATCACCTCTTGTATTCCTTTCACCCTTTCAAACTTTACGAACTAATTTGTATTTTTGCCCCGTCAAACAAACAAGATGTCTTCGATGAAAAGAATCATACTTATCATAACCATATTTCTGATGGTCGGTGGCTTGTCGGCCCAGCAGCAACCCATGAAGTTTTTGGGTATCAGCATGAACTGTACCATGAACACGTTTGTCAACAAGTTGAAAGGCAAGGGCTTTACGCAGGAACCTAACGACAACCATCCCAACACGGTGTTTATGAAGGGCACGTTCGCCGGTGAGCGTGTGAAGATTGAGATCCGGGCCGCTGCCAAAACCCACTTGGTTTATATTGTGGTGGTGAATTTCAACCGGAGCACCAGTTATACTTATGAAAACCTGAAAACCACCCTGCTGGACAAATATGGCAGTGATAGCAAGGAGTACAATAAGTTGAAAGAAGA
>CAJODA010000005.1 GCA_905233745.1 uncultured Bacteroidales bacterium | reverse complement strand
CAACGGCAAAGTTCGAAGAGGAAAAACGCACCCCAAAAGCGCTACTGGTTCCATGGGGTTGGTTCTTTGTTCTATTTATAGAGGAAAAATACAAAAAAGGGGTTAAGGGTAAGTAAAGAGCGGTAATAGAGAAGGGAAAAAACTTCGGCCTCTTTACAATTTATTTGGGATTTTACCGTTACTAACATAATGCAGCTGGGCAAAAATACTGCAACACATTTAAAATCAATATTATGGAAAAAACAGAAAAAATTATTTTAGTGGATGACAGCGAAAACTTACGCCATGTCATCAAGGATTTCTTGGAAATTAAAGGCTATCGGGTCTGGGACTTCAAGGACAGCGATGCGGCAGCCAAGGTCATGAACACAAAACCTTTTGACCTATGCATCATTGACCTCTCCATACGGAGCAACGAAAATTTCACCCTTTTACAGAACATACGAAAATACGATAAACAGACCCCTATCATCATACTCTCCGACAGCGACAGCAAGGAGGACCGCATCAAAGGATTCAAGTTAGGTTGCGATGATTTCCTCACCAAGCCTTTCAGCATTGAGGAGTTGGAGTTGCGTATGCAGGCTATTCTACACAGAATGGCAACAGGAAGCCCCATCCAGACCTCCAAACTATATGAGGAGAGGATGTACAAGCTTGGCAACTTCATTTTCAATTTCAGTGACATGCAACTGATACATCCGAAAATCACGCGCACGCTGACCCGTAAGGAGGCGGAACTGCTGAGGCTGCTCTGTGAGCACAAGAACAAACTTATCCCGAGAGAGATTATCCTGAAGGAGGTTTGGGGTGAAGATGACCACTCCGTTGGGCGCAGCATGGATGTATTCCTCACCAAGCTCCGTTCTTATCTGCAGGTTGATGACAAGGAGCACCTGGCCCCGAAGGAGAAGGGAAAACGGAAAGTCACATACGTAGGCAACTACGAACCATTAGTGGAGATATGCAACATTCACGGAACTGGTTTTATGCTTAAGATTAAAGAATAAACTCTTCAACAATGATTATAGACAAACTCTTTGAAAAAGTCGCACTCAACGGCCATGTGTGTGTTGGCCTCGACACAGATTACACTTACCTTCCTGACGCATTTGCCGAACAGCACCCCTCTATTGAAGAGGGGCTGTTCGCTTTCAACAAGGCTATCATTGACGCCACCCTCGACGTGGCAGCCTGTTACAAAGTGCAAATTGCCTATTACGAGTCATACGGCATTGCCGGTTTAAAGGCATACCGGCAGACTTTGGCTTATTTGCGCGAAAAACAAGCGGTCATCATTGCGGACATCAAGCGTGGTGACATTGCCAAGACTGCTGAAATGTACGCCAAAGCCCATTTCACCGGCGATTTCGAGTCAGATTTCATAACTTTGAGCCCGTATATGGGATTGGACAGCTTGTCTCCCTATCTCCCCTACTTCGAGAAACAGGAGAAGGGTGCGTTTGTGCTCATCCGGACCTCCAATGAAGGAGCCAAGGACATCGAGTACCTGCCCACTGAAGGGAACCAAAGAGTTTATCATGTGGTTGGACAGAAAATCAACGAGATGGGCAAGCCCTACATCGGGGAATGCGGATTCTCCAGCATTGGCGGTGTGATGGGATGCACCCACGCTGACGAGGCGGCGGAGATCAGAGCCATGCTGGACAGCACCTTCTTCCTGATTCCGGGATACGGTGCCCAAGGCGGCAAAGCCTCCGACATCGCCAAATATCTGCGCAACGGGAACGGCGGGGTGGTCAACTCCTCCCGGGGCATCCTGTTGGCCTACCGCAAACAGGAGAACGGCGAATCGGATTTTGCCGGTTGCGCGCGCGCCGAAGCAGTGAGAATGCGTGACGATATCCGAAGTTTTTGTTAATTCTTTAGCAATTAACGATTTCTATTTTTTTCGATAACCGACAAGCAACAATCGACAATCGTTCACCTCAAAAGATACAAGACATGGCATATTTTGACAGTATCGTAACAGCTCAGTTTCAGCTCACGGATGATATCTTTGTACTGACCGTGGATCGCAAGGGTGCACCCGCGGCGGCCGGACAGTTTTTCATGCTCAAGTGCTGGGACAAGGAACTCACTCTAATGCGTCCCATCAGCATTTTCAAAGTCGATGAAGAGACCTTGCATTTCATGTACCGGGTTGTGGGTCAGGGCACCCGCAGATTATCGGAACTGAAAGCCGGTGATCGTGTCAGCCTGTTGGGTTCGCTCGGCACCGGATATCCTGTCAGCGAGATGCATGGCAGAGTGGCCATCGTGGGTGGCGGACTTGGCATTCCCCCGCTATGTCAGACTGCCAAAGAGTTGACGGCTGCCGGTGTCGAGGTAGATGCCTACATTGGCTACCGCGACCGGCTTTTCGCACTTGAAGAATTCGAGCCCTACTGTCATGCCATTTTTGTTTCGACTGAAGACGGGTCGGAAGGGTATCGCGGGTTCATCACGGACCTTTTGAAGCCTGAGCAATACGATGCCGTATTCACCTGCGGGCCCGAAGTGATGATGCGAAAAGTGGCCGCCATGGCACATGAAAAGGGAACCCCCTGCTGGTGCTCCATGGAACACCGGATGGCTTGCGGCATAGGTGCATGTCTGGGTTGCAGCATCCGCACAACGGAGGGCATGAAGCGAGTATGCAAAGACGGTCCTGTTTTCCCTGCCGAACAATTGTTTTCGGCGTAAACTGCGTGCATAATCAAGCAACAACAAGAGGGGTCCGCGAATGCGGACCCCTCTTGTTGTTTGGATAAGATGTGACAAGACGATAAAACAGGCTTATTCGTCCATTTCACTTTGAAGATTAGCCAACCAGGGCAGCATCGGAATCACACGGCTCTTGAAGCTGCCGCTGATGGGATACAACTCTGTGGAAATCGTCGGGTTATCCCCGTTCGTCACATCTATCAAATAGGCATTGCCCTCAAAAGATCCCTCTATCTTGGAGATATTCACTTTGGCGATATGAATTTGACCAGTGCTCATCACATAGAACTGATGCTCGTTCAATGCGATTCCCACCACATGATTTTCGGCAAATCTGCCATTCATCAGACTCTGGTAAGAGAAATCATTCAACTCAGCTTCGGTCAACACATTGTTAACTGTCAAATCGGTTCCGGAACTGAATTCCGAGCCCACCAGGCGATAAGCCATGCATGGGAACTGGATTTGATCCGCACTCGTTGTGTTTAACAACTGGTCAATATCCATGTTCATGGAAACGCCCAAGGCATAAGGATGGGAAGCTTCCCTGTCATACATCACAATGCTGGAGGAAAAATCCTCATCATTGCCTTCGGAATAAGTAACATTGGCATTACCGGAAACCATATCAAACACATTCTGGGCAAAATCATCGCCGCAGGAAGTGAAAAGCATTGCTCCAGAAAACAGAGCCACTAGCACAAACAATTTTTTCATAATTCGAATAATTTTAAGTTAAACATTTCCTTATCATAAAAACAAAAAACAACAAAAAGCGGCTTTTCCACCTTTGCTAACAGTGTTGCAAAAATAGATTTTTTTAAAATGTATCAACTAATCGTTTAGAATTTGTCGCCCGTTATTTTTCGTTCCCAATCATGAAATGCAGGCGGTTGAAGACATTGGCCTCGCTTGTACCTCCATCAAAATCAAGGAACAGCATATTGAGGTCGGGATAGAATTTTCGCATTTTCTTTTCTATTCCTTTGGAAATGACATGGTTGGAGATACAGCCGAAAGGTTGCAGACTGACCACATTCTTCACTCCGCTTTCGGCCAGAGCGGACATCTCGGCAGGGATAAGCCATCCCTCACCGAAGTTGGCCGCCATATTGACTATACGCGACGCCAGTCTGGCCTCATGGAAAATATCAGCAAACGGACGATAATACGGGAATGGGGCGCAAATTTTGTCAAAGCTTTTTGCCAAACGGAAAATGAGCTTATATCCGATATCGGTCAGCCACAACGGCATATCAACGGATTTGATATGGTTTTGCTTGTTGATGTGGCGGTTGACAAAGCTGTTGATGAAGAAATTATAGATAGAGGGGGCTACCACCTCCACGCCTTGGTCGGCCAGCCAGTCCAGCACATTCAGATGGCCGAACTCGTTATACTTGATGTATATCTCCCCCACCACGCCGATTTGCGGCAGTATTTTGTCACAGTCCATATTCGCCATAAACTCATCCACTGCCTCGGCCAGCAATTTGCGCAGACCTTTGTAGTCGCGGTTCTCAATAAGCGGGAAGGATCTCTCGATGTAACGGTTTTTGATTTCTTTGGCTTTTCCACGCTGCAATTCCCTTGGGCGCGCAGCATAATACATGCGAGAAATACAATCAGCGTAGAGCAAGGCGAAGAGGGCCGGCACCGCCAATTTCTTGAAATCAACCACAAAGCCCGGTTGCTCGTTGGCCTTGGTATTGCCCAGTGCCAGCGAAAGGACCGGCACCTGTTCAAAGCCAGCAGACACCAGCGCTTTCTTTATCAGCATAATGTAATTGGTTGCCCGGCACTGCCCGCCAGTCTGCGTGATAATAACGGAGACATCATCCGGATTGTACCGGCCGCTACGCAGAGCCTTGAGCAGACTGCCCACCACAATAGTTGCCGGATAACAGACTTCATTGTTAGCATACTGCAGGCCGAGTTCCACGCACTCCTTGTCACCCATTGGCAAAACCACCAGGTTGTAACCTGCCATTTTGAACAGAGTCGGGAAAAATTCCGTGTATCCGGTAGCGAAAGTCGGGCCCAGAATCGTGCGCCGGCGGTCAGCTTCTCCAAAAACAGGTGTGGTGACGAAGGGCTTATCCACCTCCATCTTATGGCTAAACCGCAAACTCTCCACCATAGAGCGCACCCGCAGACGCAAGGAGCCTATGTTATTCACATCATCCACCTTCAACAGCGTGAAACTCTTGCCCTTGCGATCCAGAATATCATGGATCTCATCAATAATGAAGGCATCCGGTCCACAGCCGAAGGAGGTTATCATCATAAAGTGCACGTTATCTTTGCTGTTAGCCACATAGTGTGCCGCCTTGAACACGCGGTTCGGATAGGTCCACTGGGTAACGGCCATCAGTTCCTCATAGACCGCCTTGTCGTCGTCATCCGCCACAAACTCAGTCACCACATCAATACCCATATCGGCAAGCACGTCAGAAATCTTGTGCTGGATGAGCGGGTCGGAGTGGTACGGGCGACCTGCCAGCACCACCACCATTCGGTTCTCTTCCCTGGCCTTCCGCACAATTTCCTGCGCACGCCGGTGCTGTTCGGCGACAAACTCACGCTGTGCGCGTTCAGCCACGTCTATCGCTTGTTCGGCAGCCTTGCGTCCGACACCCAGCGTGGCCAAATACTTGCGACAGCCCACACGCATCAAGGCTTCTTCATGAAAAGAGACCACCGGGGCGTCAAAGGGAATGCCAAAACGCTCCTCCGTATCTATAGCATTCCTCATCACATCGGAATAGCCAGCCACAATGGGGCAGTTGTAGCTATTGCGAGCCCGGTCGTCAGCCCTCTTTTCCATCACAACATAAGGATAGAAAATGCGATCCACCCCACGCTGTACCAAGTCGTACACATGACCATGCATCAACTTGGCTGGGAAACAGATATTCTCGGACATCACAGTATGGATGCCCTTCTCATATAAACGGTTGGTGGATTTTCCGGACAGCACCACATTGAAACCGCACGCTGTAAAGAGGGCATGCCAGAAAGGATACAGCTCAAACATGCCCAACGAACGCGGAATTCCAATGTTGAGCCTGGCCGCCTCCGCAGAAAAGGGCTTGCGCTGGAACAACAGTTTAAGGCGCTCATGGTGCTGGTTCTGTCCCTTCTGTTTCACTTCCGAAACGTTCGCAAAGACTTTTTCGCAATTATTACCCGAATAAAAGGTGCGATTATTGGAAAACTTATATTGGATGACAGTGCAGTTATTCGGACAGCCAGGGCAGGTTTGCTGCTCCGTTTCATACTGCTGCACCGAGAGCAGGTCTTCAAGTGTCAGGGGTTGTCCGGTTGACTGTTCCTTGGCAAAAAGGGCACAGCCATAGGCTCCCATCAGCTCAGGGATGTCAGAGAAACGCACATCGCGTCCGGTGAGGAGTTCCAAAGCACGCACCACGGCCAAGTTCTTAAAAGTGCCCCCTTGCACCACAATATGATTTCCCAGTTCCTCTGTTTTTCTTAGCTTCAACACCTTGAACAGACAATTCTTGATAACAGAATAGGCAAATCCGGCAGAAATGTCTTCCGGAGTGGCCCCTTCGCGCATAGCCTGTTTCACCTTGGAATTCATGAACACCGTGCACCGGGTTCCCAAATCATAGGGGTGTTTGGCCTCGCAAGCGATACGGGCGAAGTCAGCAACCGTATAGCCAAGCATCTTGGCAAATGTTTCAATGAAGGAGCCGCATCCCGAAGAACAGGCCTCATTGATTTCCAATCTTCTAATAGCCTGGTTTTCGACAAAGATAGCCTTCATATCCTGACCTCCGATATCGAGAATGAAGGAGACCTCTGGAGAAACACTCCTGGCACCCGTATAATGGGCCATGGTTTCCACCACGCCGTGGTGCAGGCCGAAGGCGGTTTTGAGGAGATTCTCCCCGTATCCCGTAACGGCACTGTTGAGGATTCTCGGGACAAAATGGTGTTCATCGCAAGCCTGTTTGAAACCATTGAGGGACTTCATGAAAGCATCAAAGCTGTTACCGTCATTATTACGATAGTCACGGTAGAGCAGCCGCCCCCGACCATCAAGCACAACCAGTTTGGTGGTAGTGGAGCCGGAGTCCACACCCATAAACACATCCGGGGTTTGAAGCTCCTCCCACGACACACGTGGCACGCTGTAATTCTGCTTCTGCTGTTTCCACGTTTCAAATTCCGTGTTGCTCTGGAAAAGCGGGGCAAGGCGATTTTGAAGCAAGGCGTCATTGTCCATGACCATGTGCTCGACATTGTAGATAAACTGAGCCATGGGGATCGTTTCGTGGCACTCGTCAGCAGCCATGAGTGCAGCGCCATAGGCGGGCACTATGCGTGCATCGGGCACGTCCACACAATCGGCCTCTGTAATATGGAGATTTTGGAGAAAGACCTTTTTCAACTCGGGCAGGAAGGCAAACGGACCGCCGCAGAAAAACACGGGAGGGCACACATCTAGTCCTCGCGAGAGCGTGCCTATCACCTGCAAGGCGACAGCATTGAACACCGACAGGGCCACATCCTCTTTGCCCACATGGCGGGCGAGCAGATTCTGGATGTCTGTTTTGGAGAAGACACCGCAACGCGAAGCGATTGGATATACCGTCTGTGCATTGGCCGCCAGCTCGTTCAATTTGGATGGTTCCACATTGAGCAATCCCGCAGTCTGATCAATGAACGCACCCGTTCCGCCGGCACAGTTGCCGTTCATGCGGATGTCGGGCACGCGCCCCTCTTCAAAGAAGATCATCTTGCTATCCTCACCACCTATGTCTATAAAAGTGCGCGTTTGCGGAAATTGGCGTTTCACAAGCGTGGCGGCGGCAATCACCTCCTGAACGAAGGACATACGCCAACATTCAGCGTAACCCATGCCCACTGAACCAGTGACAGCCACATGCAACCAGGCATCCGGATACTTGACTGCCACCGGAGCCAACAATTCCAGGAGCGTACTTCGAATGTTCATGTTGTGCCTGCGATAATCCGCATAACATCTCTCATCCCGATCATCAAGCACAACAACCTTTACCGTGGTAGAACCTATATCTATACCGATTTTCAAATTACTATTCATTCTATTTCAAATCACGAATTGAAACGGGACACCATGATAAGCCTTGCACCACCTTGACCAAAAAGCCCGTTTTCTCTTTCATCACACATTGGAACAAAGGTTCTTCGGTGCTAAAATGAAATACTGACAAAATTGTCAAGGCGCAAAAATAGCAAAAAAAGAGACACGGTTTTGGCCGTGTCTCTTAAATTGTTACAGATTTGTTAGAAGCGTTTCACCATTATCTTTTTGGTAATGAATGCGCCATCCATCAATTGAACTTTCACAACATAATAACCGGTGGAAGCGGATTCCAAGTAGACACGGGTAAACTCCGGTGTATCGGCCTCCTGAACCTGGAGCAGACGTCCGTGCATATCATAGAGCCATATCTTGGACATGCGTTCCCCTTCGATATTGACAAACGTCTCAGCAGGATTCGGATAAATGCGGAGTTGCGGGGTTACATAATCCTCAACACCAATATTGGGAGACACAATCAGGGTGAGATAGATGATACTGTCACAACCGTACTGTGTATTGTAATTCATGGTGTACTGATATGTACCCGTATCCTCCGGGAGTATGGAAATACCGTAATTCTCGTATGTCTCGTGGAGGCGTATGCTGTCGGTCACATACACCTCGTATGACGGGTTGACGGTGAGATGGAAAATAAAGACACTGTCGCAGCCGCCTACCGTCTGCAGACTATCATAATAGGTACCCTCTTCGGTGCACTGCTGGCCATGCCAGAGGTAAGGAGTACCTTCGCAAGTGACATCGGAGGATTCAAACAGATAGCTGCTGTTTACAGTAAGCACCAGGTACACCAGACTGTCGCAGTTGTTCTGGTTGACGAGGGTTTGATGGTCATATATAACACCGGCATTGGTCGGTGTCACGTTGAAGCCGTTTCCGCTGTAGGTTTCACCGAGACAAATCGTGGCGCGCACCGTGTCATAGCTCTTTAGATTCACGACCAGATAAAGATTGTAGATATCGTTGCAACCATACGTATTGGGCACGGTGTCGGTGTAGAAGCCGGTGGTTTGGAGGTTATGTCCACGCCAAGTATAAACCTCACCTTCGCAAATGGAGGCGCTGTCGGTTTGGCGAATGGCCGGATTCACCGTCAGGGCAAGTTGGTAAATGCTGTCACAACCGTTGACTGTACTCAGGCTGTCGTAATAGACGCCGGTCTCCGACAAGGACTGTCCGTGCCACATATAAGGTATCTCATCGGCACAAAGGATCATACTGGAGTCAATACGATAGACCGGGTTCACAAAGAGGGTCAGCGTATAGACGCTGTCGCAGCCAGCCACAGTCTGTAGCGGCAGCACACGTGTACCGGCGGCGGTCACGGATTGTCCATGCCACTCATAGGGCAGTTCATCCTGGCAGACGGTCACCGTATCTTCAAAGTAATACGCCGTGTTCATCGTGGTCACCACGCTATAGATCAGCGTAAGGTTGCCCGTTTCCACCGTATCGGTATAGGTGCCTCCATCAGAGATAATCTGTCCATGCCAGATGGTGGAGTCTCCCGGACAGAGTGAAATCGGATTACTTTCAATATACTGGTAATTATGCATCGTCACCACGAGGCTGTAGACACTGTCGCAGCCGACGGTTGTCATAAGCGAATCGTAGTAGGTGCCCACAGCGGTAATCTGGCGGTTGCGCCATTCATACGACTGTCCCGCCTGCAGCACCACAGTGTCAGCATGGAAGAACGGCAGACCTTTGGTGAAGTTCATCGTGAAGATGAGGCTGTCGCAACCGGCGGGCGTGCGCAATGTATCGGAATAGATACCGGTTTCGGTCAGAATCCGGCCGTGCCAGGTATAGGAAGCATCAGCGCCGCACACGGTCATGCTGTCGGCGACATAGGATTCCGTGGTGACATGCACGCGCAAGGTGAGCACGCTGTCACATCCGGAAATGGTAGTCATAGTGTCCACATAATCACCTGATGCCGATATGATATGATTATGCCATGTAAACGGTACAGCATCAGAACCGCACACAAGCGTATCTTTCACTATGTTGTAGGTCGGTTTCACAGTAAACACCAACGTGTAGGTACTGTCGCAGAATGTGGATGTCTGGTAGTTCACAACGGCAACAGAGTCACCGGTAAAACGACGTCCGTACCACACATAGGGCAGTTCGCTGGCACAAACCTCAAGGGAATCGGTCAGGTGATAGGTCGGGTTCACCGTTACAGATACAATGTAAATGCTATTATCGGTAAGCACGGTGTCTCTATATGTGCCCTGTTCAGAAAGCACCTTGCCACGCCAGGTCTCCGTTTCGCCCTGACAAAGGACAATCGGGTTGTCTGTAATCACATTGAATTCCGTCACAGTCAGGTCGAGATAATAGACGCTATCGCAACCGGCAAGCGTTTTGAGTGAGTCGTATGCCGTGGTACTTTCATTGAACTCCATACCATGCCACAAGAAAGGAACCTCTGTGCTGCGTATCGTCACTTCCTCAGGGATATAATAGGTGGGGTTCACAATCAAGTGCAAGGTCACGGTACTGTCACAACCATTCTGTGTAGAAAGAATGAAATTGTAGCTTGAGGCTTGCGGAGTGCCGGTTCTGAAAACGGTGTCTATCTGACCACAGACAAACTGGTACGGCAGTTCATTGTCGCAGAGGGTAACGGTGGTATCCTTCGAATAAACCGGGTTCACTGTCAGGTTCAGTCTCACCAAACTATCGCAATTATGAACTGTGGCCAAGTTGAATTCGAATGTTGACACTTGAGCGTCAACGTCATTGATGGTGGTGTCTATCTGGCCGTTGATGAACCAGTAGGGCAATTCGTTCGCACAAATCGTCACCGGGATGTCACGCTCATAAGTCGGGTTCACGGTGAGTTGCAGTCTCACCACACTGTCACAATTGTTTACGGATGACAAGTTAAAGCTGAACGTAGTTGTGGGAGAGCTGACAGAAGCGATACTCGTGTCAATCTGGCCATTTACGAAATGGTATGGCAATTCGTTATCACAAATAGTCACTGGAATATCCGTAGTATAAACCGGATTGACAGTCAAGGTGACGGTCACAGCGCTATCGCAACTACGGCTGGTGCTGAAATGGACTGTTTTGACACCTGCCTGGTTGAAAACAGAGTCGCCCACATGGTACGGCAATTCGCTTTCGCAAATCGAAATAGAAGCGCTCGTGTTGTAGGTTGGATTGACATTCAAGGTAAGGTAGGTGATTTCGTTACAGCCATCTGGACGGGTCTTAACCACTGTAAAGTTGCCCGCGTGCGTGAACGTGGAGTCTTCATAAACAAACGGAAGTTCGCTGTCACATATATTGCGCGTGAGGGTGTGCGTAATGGAAGGTGTCACCATCAGCTGGACATTGTAAATGCTGTCGCAGCCAAAATGTGATGTCAACGATACCGTATATCGTCCTTGGCTGTTGAAAATATGCTGTTCATCAAAGACATAGGGCAGCGCGCCTTCACAAATTTGAATGTTTGTATCCTTCTCGAAACTCTGATGAACTATCAGGTGCAGATTAATCACACTATCGCAACCGGTGGCAAGCTCATACGTAATCGGATAATCACCGCTAGCACTATAGCTATACTGGGGATCATTATTCCAAAGATAGGGCAGCTCGACATCGCACACAGACACTATAGTATCTTTGCTATATGACGGGTTTACGGTCAAATTCAGCGTAATAATGCTATCGCACTGGTTCATTGTCTCGAAATGATAGACAATCGTCTCCTGACGAGGCGTGCTGACATCAAAGGTGGTGTCTATGGCGCCATTCTGATATTGATAAGGTGTTGCAGACTGACAAACAGACAACGGGATAACAGTTTGATAAGTCGGGGTAACGGTCAGCGTAAGGGTAATGTTGCTATCACATCCGGCAGCTGTTTCATGATAATAGTATATGATTCTGGTACCCGGAGTCTGCACATCCAGATCCACGTTCTCTGCATCATAGTGGTATGGTGTTTCCGACTGGCAAGTGGTCACGGCATCGGTGAGATAATAGACAGGGTTCACTCTAAGATTCAAAACAATGGTACTGTCGCAATTATACGCAGTCTGAACCACCCGGGTAATGACAGTGTCTCCCACCGTGGTCGGAGTCACGTTGAAACCCAGTTTCGAGAAGCTTTCTCCCAGGCACAACGTATCATACAAGGTTGTCGTGTTGAGGTCATGGACAATCAGATGCAGCTCGGTAATACTGTCGCATTGGCTGACAGAAGTTCCGGAATGTGTGTAGGTCTGTGTTTCGGTAGCGTTTGTGATGTTGAATCCGTTCTGGTTATAGCTATCGCCATAACAAACATGTTCGGTAAAGGTTACCAGTTCCTGTTCGCTCACTTGCAGATTCAGCGTCACCACACTGTCACAACCATTCACACTCTGCAAATTTTCCACGTAGGTACCCGCGGTTGTTCTGTACTCACCGCCGAAGAAGATGCTACTGCCTTCACATATCGTCCGGTTGATAACGGGAGCATAGGTCGGGTTAACGGTCACGTTAACCGTAACCGTACTGTCACAGCCATTCTCTGTTGAGAAATGATAGACGATGGCTTGGGACGCTGTAGTGCTGACATTAAGATTCGTGTCAATCCGGCCGTTTTGATAATGATAGGGCGTTTCAGACTGGCAGGTGGTCACATACAGGATCGTGTCTTTCACCGGATTCACTGTGAGGTGCAATACAATGGTGCTGTCACAATTGTTTTGGGTTTTAAGATAGTATGTGTAAATTGAGGTTTGAGGAGTATTAACATTAAAGTAGGCATCAATTTGACCATTAACATAATGATAGAGTTGGGTATTTTGACATGTCTCTACAAATATATCTTGTGGCTCATACTCCGGATAGAGCGTGATGGTAAGTTCCTGCTTACCGCTTTCGCATCCGGTAGTTGCATTCACATTGGAAACAAAGTAGGAACGGGACTCGGCAAGATAGCCGGTCGAGTATGCAGCTCCCTCTGTATAGGTGGTAGCATCCTGAGTCTCATACCAGCGGCAAGAGGTGGTGTTGTTTGCCTCAAGCGTAAAGGTTCCGGGGCCGCAATGGGTTATCGGAGAAACTATAGGAAGAGCAGGGATGGCATTGATAGTAGCCGTGACAGGCGTTCTGTTGCTCTTGCAATTCGTTGTTGAATTATAGCTTTCCGCATAATATGTTGAAGTAGCGGTCAGGTTCTGGATATTAAATTGAAGTCCCGTATCAATCGGCTGGGCATTGGGGGCCGTGTTGGCAAACCAGCGAACAACAAGGGTAGGATCTTCAACCGTTACATTGAGTGTTACAGCACCTGCACCGCAACGGGCGGCGGGAGTCACATCGGGCTCTGCCGGATTAGCGTTCACAGTGGCCATCACCGGTTTGCGGGCACTCTTACATCCCGTATTCGTGTTGACGGCAGCCACATAGAACGTATCGTTTGCTGACAGATAAGGCTGATAACTGTTTCCGGCATGCAAGGTGTCTGTTGTCACATCATCGGCATACCAATAGCAAGTGTTTCCGTTAGTACCGTGGGAGGCCTGAAGCGTTACCACACCCTCGCCGCAACGGGCACCTGAAGTCACAGTGGCTTCGGCCGGCTGCGGATTCACCTCCACGGTGAGCGAAATAACACTGTCACAACCGACCGCATTTTCGATAGTGATCGTGTATGAACCTTCATCCAGAATTTGGGTTCCATTGTATTCATACGGCAACTGGTTGCTGCACAGAACGAGATTGTCTGTAGCATAGGTGGTCTGCTTCACCGTCAAGTTCAGCGTCACAATACTGTCACAGTTGGTGGCAGAGGTCAGCGTGTCCACGTACGTACCGCTCACCGTGTATGTCTTTCCGCGAATCCATGAAATGGAGTTGCAGACTGTGCTGTCAACCGAGGTGCGTTTTGTTTGGTTAAGCGTCAAATGCAGGGTCACGATGCTGTCACAGCCATGAACGCTCGACAGGGTGTCCACATAATCACCCGACTGGGTGAAGGCCGGTTTGCCATGCCATACAAAGTTATCGCAGGCTGTTGCATTCGTATCAGCTTGATAGATTTCATACACAAAGGCCGTCACAGCCTGGCGTGCACTCTGGCAGCCGGTGTTGGCATCGACGGCTTGTGCATATCGTACGGTAGTGGCATTGATACCGGGCAGGTTCAGAGAAGTGCCCGTTTGGTATTCCGTTGCTTCAGCGGTTGTGTACCAGCGCACTTCTGCTCCGTCAACGGTGGCGGCACTCAATTGCGCATCACCTGCGCCACAGATTTCATCATTGGTGAGGGTGGTGAGTTCCGGCACTGCATAAACATGGACTGTTACCGGGGTAAGCGGTCCGGAGCAATTGTTGTTGTATGCACCCACATAGCAAGTGTAAGTCTCCCCTACCGCGAGTGTCGGCGTGGTGTAGCTGCCGTCGGCGTTGGACTCCAGTGATTGCTCACCGTTCGCATCGGCAAACCAGCGGAGGCTGTTACCTTGGGTGGTGGTGGCTGTAAGCGTGGTGTTGCCAGCGCCGCAAAGCGTCAGCGGGGTGCTTGCGTTCGGAGCATCAACCGCGGGATGAACGGTGGCGGTAATCGTACTCATCGCGCTCTCGCATCCCGTGCTCGTGTCAACGGTGGACACTTTGTATGTGGTGGTCGCCGAAAGACTCTCGGTGGTGAATGAGCCGCCGGTGGCCAGCAATTCGTCATTGGCGGAGTACCAGCGCAACGTGACTGGGGCCGTGGTGGTGGCCGAGAAAGTCACCGTGCCCTCGCCGCAACGCGACTGGTTACCGACTGTAATCTGGGCGGGAATCGTGTTGATCACGACCGGTATCGCCAACAGTTCACTTTCACAACCGGTGGACGTGTTGAGCGTACTGACATAATAGGTTGTGGAAGCACTCATGTTTCCACCGTAGTTGTATTGCTGCACAGGATTCTGCTGATTGGCATTATACCAGAGGCAGGCATCGCCATTATTGCCGGGTTGTGCGGACAGGGAGACGGAGACAGCACTGTTGCCGCTTCTGCAGAACGGATCGGGAGCAGTAGCCGTGGGCATCTCCGGAATAGCGTTAATCGTCACTACAAGCTGAGCCAACGCACTGCGGCAGGGTTGGTTGTCTGTCCATGCCACATAATAAGTGGCGCCGGTGGAAATCTCCACTGGATTCTGGATCTCCTGATTGCCTTCAGCATCGGAATACCAGTGGAAGCCACCCTCTGTATTGCCATTAGCGTTGGCGGAAAGCGTGTATGTTCCTGCACCGCAATAGGCTGCCGGCGCAGTGGTCGGCGTGGCAGGCAGGGTCTTCACCACAGCCTGAACGGACTGGCGTCCAGACACGCACTGAGTGGTATCGTTGATGGCAGCCACATAGAATGTGGTGGTAGCATTTATGGTTGTTGTATAAGGGCTGGCTGAAGAGAGCACATCGGTCGTGCTATTGTCAACATACCAGCGGCAAGCCATACCCGCCTCCACAGAAGCGGCCAGGGTAACCTCGCCGGCACCGCAGCGGCTCACATCCGATGCCGTAGGCAGAGCAGGGATAGCGGCAGGCTCAACCGTCACGGTTGACTTGGCGCTCTCGCAGTTGCCCACTTTGGCGGAGACTTTGTATAGGGTACTGGCCGTGATATTGCTGACTTCCATGGTCGGGGTGTTGTAAGGAAGCTCGTTATCGGAAGCATCGTACCACTGAAGCGTGGCTCCGGAACCGGCATTAGCGGTCAGCGTGGCCGAGCCGCCGCAGGCATATACGAGAGAACTTACCTCCGGAGCCGGAATGGTGGCGCTCACGGTCACCGAAACCGGTATCTTATCACCTTCACAGCCTATTGTCTCGTTGTAGGAGGACACCTTGAAATTGGTTATGGCGTTAGTGACGGTAACCGTATAGGAATTACCCGTGGCCAGATAGGTGCCGTCTTCCCTGTACCATTTCAACGTGGTGCCGCCATCACCCGGCGTGCCGGTTAGGGTAACCTCTCCCATAGCACACAACGTACTGTTCTGCACGGTGGGAAGTGAGGGTATCGGAGACACCACCACGGTCACGGAATCCCAGTCGCTGACACAGCCGGTGTTATTGTTTCGGGAAAGAAGATAATATTTGCGTGACTCGGACTCGCCAAGTTGCGTTGTTGTGTATGAGTTACCTTCTGCCAGGGCTTGTACTGAAAAATCCTTTACGGCATACCAGTTGATCTTACAACCGGCAGCAGGGGTGGCCGACAGCTGAGAGGAGCCGCTACCGCAAACAGGTGTGAAGGTGATGTTGCCCGGCGCGGCAGGTATGTCGTTGATTGTAATTGTCACAGTGGAAAGACTGCTATGGCATTGTCCGTTGTCTGAACGCACGTAGTAGGACGTGGTAGTTTCGGGAGAAACGGTCAAGTTGTCAATGGGCTCTGCGGCCTGGTTGTCGGAAAACCACTGCAAAGAGGCTCCCGCCGGCGCAGTTGCCGTAAGGGTGAAGGTGCCCGGGCCACAGTGGGAGATATTGCTCACACTGGGTTCACTGGGGATATCGTAGGCGGTAGCCGTCACCGGTGTACGCGGGGAGGGACAACCGGCAGCTGAGACAACCGCCACATAATAGGTCATCGTTCCCGTCGTGTTGAGAGTGGCAGTAAATGTACCACCTGGAGCCAGACTCTCGTTTGTGGATTCGCTGGCGTACCAATAGCAAGTTCCCCCTGTTCCAGAAGCGGAGAGTTCCACTTGTCCGGTACCGCAGATGGAACCTGAGGTGGTCACAGGAGCGTCCGGAACCGCATTCACCGCAACGGACTGAGAGGCGGTATTAGAACAACCATTATCATCCATACCCGTGACGGTAACACTATAGTTGCCAATTCCAGAGATGGTGGCGGTATTGTTTTCAGCCGTAGCGCCAGACCAAGAGTAACTTGTTGCACCACCAGCCGTGAGCGTAATCGTGTTCGGATAACAGACCGCTGTTGCACTGGGGGTAAGGGTAACTATCGGCAACGGATACACGACAACAGTGATTGTCGCCGTATTGGAACAGTTTGTGGTGGCGTTGGTACCCGTTACCGTCACGGTATTAGTACCGGTGGCCGAAACCGTAGCGGTATTATTATTGCCTGTTACGCCTGTCCAGCTATAGGTGTCGGCGCCATCTGCCGTGAGCGTAATGGTGCTCGGGGCACAAACAGTCTCGACATCAGCAACCAAGGTGACTGTCGGCCGAGTGTTCATGGTAACCGTTGCGGTAGCTGTATTGGTGCAGCCAGCAATGCTGGTGCCGGTTACCGTGTAGGTGCCGGCAGCTGTAGGGTACACGGTGGCTCCACTGCCCAGACCATCGCTCCAGGCGTAGCTGTTCGCGCCGGAGGCCGTCACCGTAACAGTCTCACCCTCGCAAACAGAGTAAACGCCACCATTGTTCAAGGTCACGTTCGGCTGCGGGTTCACCGTGACGGAGTGGGAAGCCGCTTCACTGTAACAACCATCCTTCGATGCCTTGCACGTGTACGCATAACTGGTTGCTGAATTCACTCCGGAAAAAGAGGGGCTATACGTCGCATTATTACCAACCTCAACATTATTGCTATTATACCATTTATAGGAAGCACCCGTAGTGGTACTAGAGGCCGTTAATGTCACACTGCTATTGTTACATGCAGATGTGTTACCTGTAATAGTCGGCTGATTGACACTAACCACATTGGAAAAATGAATCCTAAAATAATAGTATGAATCATCCGTATGCGTAACTTTGACAAGGGCATACGGATTGGCAACAGTAGGATCACGTTCAACAGTTACAGTAGCTCGCGGTGAAACAGCTGCAGCCTGAATGCTTACGGAAGACAAATTTTCCGAACAAACCGATGCAGAATAGGTGTAGGTGGGATAATTCGTTTCCGCAATGGAACTTGAAAACGTATTTGTGGTGGCACCATTCGCTAATGAATATGCCGTGTTGTTCAAGGAAGACAAATCTCCACTGGTCAACATCGTGTTGCCAACTGACAATGATGAAAGCATTTTGTTATATACAAAATAAATATCATCAATATATAATCTATCTGCATCTGATCCTTGAGCAGCTTCTTTATTATTAGTCAGTGTTACCAAGACATATTGAGGATTAGTATTGTTATGATATGTGAAAGCCGACCTAAAACATTGCCAATTTAGCGTTGAGCTGCTCGTGGTTCTTGCAAATTCACATTCCGTTTCCGCAACCACATGACTATAATCATTTACAGGATCATGCATATTGAAATCATCATGAATAATGGCACTCACACGAGCTCTGGCATTTGTGCCAGTTGCGCTTCCCGAAGTATAACCGGAAGTAGTCGCATAGAAAGATGCCCAAAACCTGATACTATCCGGTTTACCATGAAATCTTTGACTATGGCCGTTAGTAACACTATAGTTGTAATTTTCAGGCGAAGTAGGAGTTGTATTCCCTAATCGTATCTTTCCCGTAGTAAAATTCCCATTAGCCAACTTATTAATAAAAAGCACACTTACATGTTTAGAGTATATACAACAGCTATAATTACCTGAATGCTTATATGTTGATCTTTCATGGTGATTCTCCATACCATAACTACATCCTACAGTTAAGTCGCACTGAGCCTCATTAAAAGTATGCCATCCATTGGGGATTAAATTAGCTCCACTCCCTGACCAATTCTCAAAACCGGGATTCGGCAATTGGTAAACATTCTGTCCAAAGACAAAAGAACAACAAAACAGTGTTGTCAATAATAATAGAATTTTTTTCATAACTATAATTTTTACATTATTATCATTTGACTTGTAAAGAATCGGGAGCACAAACCACATCCTGCCAACTGCATCCTGCCGGCAAAACCAGCCGACAGTCTCCCATCCAAAATTCCGGCAAAAGTACACTTTTCATATTCTCCCCCTATACATGTTGATAACTTTTTTCATCAATCCTTTATTTTTCAGGATGTTATGTTTGTTAAAAAAAGTGAAAGATGAACGGTGAAAGGTGAAGGGTACACGGTGAAAGGTACACGGTGAAAGGTGAAAGGTACACGGTGAAAGGTGAAGGGTACACGGTGAACGGTGAAAGGTACACGGTACACGGTGAAAGGTGCATGGTGAAGGGTGCATGGTGAAGGGTATATTTGTTTTTATTATTTTTGCATCCGGTTTTCATGGCCTGGGGAGCAGGCGGTTTTATCCTTTAATAACAAGATTATGATTTTGAGCACCACGATACACGGCATCTCTTTCAAGAACCCCATCATCGCTGCGTCGGGCACGTTTGGCTTCGGCGAGGAGTACAACGAGCTATACGATGTCAGCTGCCTGGGCGGCATCAGTTCCAAAGGGCTGACCCTGCGCCCGAAGGACGGCAACGAGGGTATCCGCGTGTACGAGACACCCGCCGGCATGATGAATAGTGTGGGCCTGCAGAATCCCGGCATTGAGGCATTCATCCGGAATGGGATCCGCAACATGCGCAAGTTCGACACCGTGCTGATTGCCAACATGGGAGGCCACAGCATGGATGACTATGTCACGGGAGCGGCCCTGCTTTCAGAGGCTGACATCGACATGCTGGAGCTGAACATCTCCTGTCCCAACGTGAAGAGCGGGGGCATGGCCTTCGGCATCAAAGCTGCCGTGGCGCGCGAGGTGGTGACCGAGGTGCGCAAGGTGTGCCAAAAGCCGCTGATGGTGAAACTCTCCCCGAATGCGGAGAACATCACCGAAATGGCACTTGCCTGCGAAGAGGCCGGCGCCGACGCACTCTCCCTGGTAAACACGTTCCAAGCCATGGCCATAGACATCCACCGGCGCAAGCCTGTGTTCAACAACGTCTATGCCGGCCTGTCTGGCGCGGCCATCCGCCCCATCGCCCTGCGCATGGTGCACGCGGTGTGCAAACAGGTGCACGTGCCCGTGGTCGGCATCGGAGGCATCACCTCGGCCGAGGATATTATCGCCTTCATGATGGCCGGCGCCACCGCCGTGCAAATCGGCACCGTGAACTTCTCCAACCCCCTCGCCGGCAAACAACTGGCCACGGAACTGGAAGCCCTCTGTCAGCAAGAGAACATCCAAGACATAAACGAAATAATCGGAATCATCTAATCCTCACTCAGCGCCCGCTTATTGCAGTCCTCATTGAACAGCATAGCCGGCACCAGGATGGAGAACATCAGGCGCCCCGTCTGGCTGTCTATCGTGTCTTCCACCAACATGGAGCAGAAGAGAATGAGAACCAGCGCGACAAACACGAATGACACGCGGCGGCGCATCCCCAAAAAAGGATACACAAACAAAAAGACGAAGTACGCGACCAGCATGACACCACCGATCAGCCAATAGGTAAGAAACTGGTTGTGGCAGCCTCGCTCATGGATTCCCGAAACCGGAAAGTTGGTGCTCCTCAATTGTTGGTCAAGGGCCGCTTTCTGGTCGCCGAGTCCCACACCTAGCAGCCAGTTTTCCCGCACCAACACCCACGAAGCTTTCCAAAACTCCAGCCGTTGCATCAGCGAAGAGCCCTGGACACTCTGGGGATTGCGACGACATAGGGTGATGCTGAAATAGGTTTGATACAGGGCCCGCTTCAACCCGAAAGGCTTGGTATATTCCACATTGGCGATTTTCTGTTCCACATTGCGGATATCTTTTTCGGAAAGCGACATCACCGCATCATAATCCTTATGCAATCCCTTGGAGTTCAGATACCGCACCAGCGTGGCTTCAATCATCGTATTGAACGAAGAATCCGAGCGCATAGCCCATGCCTCTTCCAGCTCTTCACGACACAAATAGTCATTAACCCGGTGTCCATTTTCAATAAAACCATCATTCGCAAAGTAGTAGGGATTTCCTTTTGACGTGGTTACACTTTCTGTCTCTGTATCAAAATCGTGAAAATAACGGTAGGTTATGACCGTGAAATTGACGGCAAAGACGACAAGAATCAGCAGGAGTCCGCCTATCGCCAGGTTTCTCATCGCAAAATGCTTTCTCAAAACCAAATGGAATATGGCTGCCAATACAAGCACCATCAGAATGACAATACCGGTGAGTGTCTGCGCCAGGAAGAGATAGGCAACCATGAGCAGCGCATTGGCGGCATAGGCATACCGGACAGCAAGGGGCCTTTCTGTTTTTTCAACAAGAAATTTGACGCTGAACACTATAGTAAGAACAATGCAGAGACTGAACCGGATATGGTCAATGAAGATGGAGATGTTGCGCATCTCACGCACCTCATGCGTCAGCCAATAAGCCAACGAGACGACCACACCTATCAGCGTGCCCAGCATAAAGGCATGGTACAGCCATCGCATCTCCTTGTCGGAAAAGGGCTTGGAGGTTATAATAATCAGTGGACCGAAAAAGATAACCAGATTGGACAAGAGTTGTTGTCCTGCGGCATTCCAGTCGTCCGTACGGATTAGCGACAAACATAGTCCGACGAAGAGCACCGGGAAGATCAGGCCGGCCCGATTCGCGCGCAGCCGCTCCCATTTCTCATGCCAGTTCCATTCCGCAATCCAGTTCAAGAGGAGCAGAAAAGTGATCAGCCCCATGGCGAAATGAGACAGGGGCAGGCAGCCTAGCAGCAAGCCTGCACCTGCGGTATAGAACAGTTGATGGAAATGCTGACGTGAAAAACGCATTACTTCTTGGCCGTTAGTATGGAATTGTAACGCTGGGTGTCAAGCAGTACTGATTTAGCGACCGCCACATTGGGGTCATTATCCAGAATACTCATTATGCGTCCTTTCTGATAATAGTAACGCACCGCAATCTCAGAGGCAAGGTAAACACAAATCTCATCCCTATAACGCTGCAGGTCATTCTTTTTCTCCTCCTGAAGTTTATTCATCAGCTGGTTGTAATAGGGTTCTATATCCGAAAACACCTTGTCTTCCTCCGCAATCTTCTTCAGTGCCTCCAACTTCTCTTCGGTGGACGACTTGTAGCTGTAATCCTTGTCCTTCAGATAGTCAACAAACTCCGCATAAAGTTGGTCGTCGATTTTGAACTCATCCGCGGGCGGAATATGATCGTGCTTGGCGCGGTATTCGTTCGCAAAGTCAAAGATGATATGGTTGGTAGCCAGTGCGAAAAGAATATTGCTCATGATGCTGTCTTCGGTGAGCACATCCGGCTCCACCCCACCCTTGTCATACACCGTCCGGCCGTTTTGGGTTTTGAAGGCCACCGCAAGGGAGTCCGGAATTCTGGCCGCACGGGTCGAGTCGTGGTTGAAATAGTCGATATTCTGCACGCACCGGCCGGAAGGGATATAGTATTTGGACACGGTGATCTTGAGACTGGTGTTGTAGTCTAGCGGGACCACATTCTGTACCAGCCCCTTGCCGAAAGTCTTCCGACCCACAATCACGCCCCGGTCGAGGTCCTGGAAAGCGCCGGAGACAATTTCAGAGGCGGAAGCGCTATGCTCATTGACCAGCACCACAACGGGAATATCTTTGTCAAGGGCATTGCCCATGGTTTTGAACACTCTCTGTTGTTCGGGGATTTTTCCCTTGGTCTCCACAATCTTGACGCCCTTGTCCACGAAGATATTCATGATATTGACCGCTTCACCAAGCAGACCGCCGCCGTTGTTCCGGAGGTCGAGGATGAGGTACTGCATGCCTTCCTCTTTAAGTTTCAGAAAGGCTTCGCGCACCTCTGAGCCGGCCTTGTCGGTAAACTGGTCCAGTTCGATATAGCCGATTTTGTCATCCAGCATGCCGAAATAGGGAATATTCGGCAATTTGATCTCCTCACGGACTATATTAAAAGTCATGGTTTTGTTATCCGTCGGGCGGAAGACTTCCAGCACGAGCGTGGAGCCGGGCTGGCCTTTCATGGCGGCACTCACATCGGAGGAGTTCTTACCTTCGACGGATTGGCCGTTCACCTTGCGGATAATGTCGCCCGCCCGAAGTCCGGACTTGGCCGCCGGAGACCCTTCATAGGGCTCCGAAATGAGCACTTCTTTATCGCGCTGCATGATGAGGGCCCCCACCCCACCATACTGTCCTGTGGTCATCATGCGGTATTCCTCAATATCCGACTCCGGATAGAATACCGTATAGGGGTCCAGGCTCTCCAACATAGCATCAATGGCCGTCTGTGTAAGCTGCCCGGGGCTGATTTCATCCGCATACTTCTCGTTCAATTCCTTTAAGATGGAGACGAAAATGTCCACATTCTTGGCAATTTCAAAATCATTCTGCGCCATCAAGGGCGATGTCAGCAGCATTAAACCTATCAGGCATCCAATCAGTTTTCTCATCATCAGTATCTTTATTGTTATATCAGGTTATACCAGCAACTGGAATTTTACAGTCAATTACATTTTTATCTTTTTGAACATACGGTTCCAGCGGATCTTGCCCTTTTCACCGAAGTCTTTAAACTTGTCCACAGACAGCCACACCAGCGAAGCCTTGCCCACCACATGGTCTTCGGGAACAAAGCCCCAGAAACGCGAGTCGGCGGAATTATGGCGGTTGTCACCCATCATGAAATAGTAGTCCATCTTGAAAGTATAATGAGTGGCCACTTTACCGTTGATATAGACTTTTCCGTCCCGAACTGCCAAGTCGTTACCCTCATACTGATGGATGATTTTATCATACAGGACAATATTCTGTGTGTCAATCTCCACCGTCATGCCTTTTGCGGGCACCACCAACGGTCCGAAGTTGTCTTTGTTCCAGTGATAGTTGGGAGAATGGGGGAAGATAGTCGGATCGTACACACCCGGTTTGTCTTCGATCACCTGAACGTTGAATCCCATTTTCTCAATACTCTTTCGTTGATCAGCATTCAGCCGAAGCACATAGGAGTATGCATCCACCTTTTGCGCATCCTCCTCATTAATGTTCAATTCCTTGCGTTTCTTCAAAGAGAGTTGCAAACCAGCAGGATGTGAAACGTAATAGGAGTATTGGATGCGTCTCGGGTTCTCAACCGCTTTTCCATTGATATAGACCTGCTTGCCCATAATCTTCAGCTCGTCCCCGGGAACGGCAATGCAACGTTTCACGTAGTTCTCGCGCTTATCCACCGGACGGGAAACCACCTTATACTCTTTACGCACCACATCTCTGCCCTTTCCGGGATAGTAGGGACCCGGATATTTCTGCTGCAGCATAGCGATGGTGGAAGGGCTGTAACGGTAGAAGTTGTTCTCCTTTTCTATCGGCGAAGCATCGGGGTTGAACATGGCCTCATACTCCCGCACGATGGCATAGTAGCTTTCGGCCTGACGCTCCATGGCAACGGTATCGCCATCGGGATAGTTGAACACCACCACATCATTGTTGCGTACCGGCTTGAGGGGCTTTGAACGCAAGTATGGCAGCTTGATGATTTCGCTATAGGATTTCGCATATTTGGTCAACGGCAGTTTGTTGTGCACAAAGGGCACGGCAATAGGCGTATTGGGCACGCGCACCCCGTAGGACAGCTTGCTCACCGACAGAAAGTCACCCACCATCAGAGAACTCTCCATGGAAGAGGTCGGGATCTTGTACAGCTCAAACCAGCAGGTCCTGATGATATATGCGGCGGCCACGGCGAAGATAAGCGCATCCACCCATGATTGGGCACTGGTCTTTTTGATCTTGGGCAACTCGTCCCGGTGCAGGAACTTTTCCTTAGGTGCAAATCCGAGATAAGGCATGTAGAACATGAAGAAAAGCGTGCCCAGAATCAGCGCCGCATACCCGTACTTGTTAAACTGGTGAATCGTCTCCCACACCATATAGAAGAACATGAAAATGCCCAGATAGGGAATGAGGAAAATGAGGAACCACCACCATGGACGCTCAATCACTTGGCGCACCCACAACCAGATATTGTAAAAGGGTATGATGGATTTCCATGGTGCCAGACCAGCCTTTTTGAATATCCCCCACATGCCGATCTGCCAACCGAGGAATACAATGACCATAATAACTATAAGGACAGGAGTGGAAATTGTCATAATATAAAGTTTGTAAGGTTTGTAAAGTTTATAAAGTTTGTAAAGTTTATAAGGTTACTAAAGTTTGAAAAAGTATAGAAAATCTCTGACCGTTCACCGTTCACCATTCATCGTTAACGCAATGCTTTGAAAATCATACATGCCGGGGTGCCGGGTGAGCCAGAGGGCGGCCTTGATGGCGCCGATGGCAAATCCGCGACGGCTGTGCGCAGTATGGGTAATGAGGATATCATCCTCTTCGGAATGCCACCGAAGGGTATGGATACCGGGGACCGTGCCCACGCGGTGGGCCTGCACCGGCAGCACACCGTCAGCAGGGGTGTCCGTCAATTGCCAACATTGGAGACGGCTGACGATTTTCAGCACATCCTCCGCCAAGCGGATAGCCGTGCCACTGGGGGCGTCCTTCTTCTGGACGTGGTGGGTCTCCTCCAGTGAAGCTGCATACTGCGGCTGGTTCTGCATCAGCTGGGCCAGATCCTTGTTGAGCTGCATGAAAAGATTTGCCCCGACGCTGAAATTGGAGCCATAAACCAGGGATCCCCCACATTCAGCGCAACGGGCACGCACCTCATCCAAGCGGTCGAACCAGCCGGTAGTGCCGACCACTACCGGGATATGATTCTCGAAAGCGCGGTACATGTTCGGAACTGCCACCGAAGGCATCGAAAAATCGATGGCCACTTCTGCCGTGCGGAAAGCTGCAATCTTCAATTGCCACTCCTCCTCATTGTCGATGACTGCCACTACTTCATGTTCATCCTGCAGCAGCAGTTCCTCGACCTGCCGGCCCATTTTTCCGTATCCCAATATTGCAAATTTCATAATACTACCATTTAAAGTTAAGCGTAATGCCGTAAGCCGGCCGTGAGTTGGTCATAACAGGATTGAACACTTCGGGTGACACGCGCAGGGAAAGGTCGTCGGAGATGTCAAAGTCGTAGAAATGGGCGTCCACCATCGCATCGACAATGTTCAACGCGTATAAAATAGCGGTGATGCCGATGGAGATTTCCATATACCGCTGGCTTGTGTTTTTCATCTCTATCAGGTTCTCGTCGGAATACTGCGCAAGGGCAGGGTTCAGGAGCGACTCTTTGCCTTCCGTGTGACGGTTGATATACTCGTTACGGTACATCACCATGCGGTGACCCGTGTAGTAGATGAAAAAGCTTGACGTTCCGATAGTGGCATAGACAATCGGCAGTTTCCAGTATTTTTTATTGTAAATCTGACCTCCACCAGGGATAACAGAGAGCAGCATCGCGGTAGTCGGACTATGTTTATGCACCCTCACGGAATCCCGTTTCCCCTTCATTTGGCTATGGGGCGTAATAACAGAATCCTGCTGCGCACACAAAGTGTGTCCCAGCAGGATAAAGCATATGAGGAGTATGGTAGATTTCCAATGATTCATAGTCTTGCCAAAACCAACTACTTAACGCACAGTTCCCTCAATTATTGCAAGATCTTCATAATTCTTTTCAAATCAGCATCCGACGTAAAGGGGATGGTCAGCGCACCTTTTCCGGAGATGTCTTTACGAATGTTCACTTTGGTTTTAAGCTTTTTGGAAAACTCCGTCTGGAAGTTGCGCACCTCGTCGGAAAGGGTGATTTTGACCTTGGTCTTAGGGGATTGGACATCCGAAAGCATCTTCTTCACGAGGGCCTCGGTCTGGCGCACGGAGAGGGCGTCGCTCACAATCTGGCTGACGAGTTTGCGTTGCAGGGCTTCATCCTCAACCGGGACCAGGGTGCGGGCGTGGGCCATGGAGATACGGTTGTCACGCACAGCCACCTGTGCATCGGTCGAGAGTTTGAGCAGTCGCAAGTAATTGGAGATGGTGCTCAAGTTCTTGCCCACCTTCTCGGCAATGTCAGTCTGGGTAAGATGACACTCGTCAATGAGCATCTGATAACTCAACGCTATTTCTATGGCGTTGAGGTCAGAGCGTTGGATATTCTCCACAAGGGCCATCTGCACGGTCTCCACATCGTCGGCGGTGCGCACAAATGCGGGTATTTCTGTCAGGCCGGCGAGTTTGGCGGCGCGGAAGCGGCGTTCTCCTGAAATAAGCTGGTATTTGCCATTCTCTATCGGGCGCACGGTCACCGGCTGGATAAGCCCGTAGGTCTTGATGGACCGGGCAAGTTCCTGTAACTCTTCCTCATCAAACTTGGTGCGGGGCTGGTAGGGGTTAGCCTCTATGGATTCCAATTTGATGAAGCTGTTATTGCCTACGGTGTAATGCGTCTGAGGCTTGGCGGAGGGGATATCCACACCGCCCAGGATGGCACCCAGACCTCTACCCAAGGGTTTGTCATTCTTAATCATACTGTTTTCTTTTTAAATGGTATAACCGTTCTTCAGCAGAAACTCCTTGGCCAGATTCAGGTAATTGGTGTTGCCGCGTGACTGAACATCGTAAAGCACGATAGGCTTGCCAAAACTCGGGGCTTCGCTCAAGCGCACGTTTCTGGAGATCACCGTATTGAAGACAATGTCCTTGCAATGCAGTTTCACGTCTTCCACCACCGCATTGGATGATTTGTAGCGGGAGGTGTACATGGTGAGCAGAATGCCTTCGATGGCAAGTTCAGGGTTCATGTTGGCCTGCACGAGCCGCACGGTATTGAGCAGCTTGCCCAAGCCTTCGAGGGCGAAATACTCGCACTGTACGGGTATGAGCACCGAATCAGCAGCCACCAGAGAGTTCAGGGTAATCAGGCCGAGGGAGGGGGCGCAGTCGATGAAGATGAAGTCGTAATCGTTCTTCAGCGCATAAACAGCGTCCTTCATCCGGTACTCGCGGCGATCAAAGGCTATCATCTCGATTTCCGCACCTACCAGATCGATGGTGGCAGGAAGCAGGTCCATGTGCGGAATTTTCGTTTGCACCACGGCCTCCTGCGCCATCTTGTTGCCAATCATGCAGTCGTAAATGCTGCACGCGTCCTCCGTCTGCTCATATCCCACACCACTGGAGGCGTTAGCCTGCGGGTCGGCATCTATCAGCAGCACCCTGAAGTCGAGCACGGCCAACGAAGCAGCCAGGTTGACCGCAGTGGTGGTTTTTCCCACCCCGCCCTTCTGGTTCACTATGGCGACTATCTTACCCATTACGCACGGTCTAAATCTTCAAAACTCACATCAATCTTGCCATCGTCATTGAAGTTGTCAGACTCCGGCTCAAACATCGTCTCCTCCGGAACCTTTCCGGTTCTGATGAAATCAATGACACCGCTGAGTGCGTTTTGGAACTTGTCAAAATCTTCTTTATACAAAAACACCTTGTGCTTCTCATAAAAGAAAGTACCCGTTTCAGCATTGAATTTGCGCTTACTTTCGGTAATGGTCAAATACAACTCTTCCGTCTTCGTACTTTTCACATCGAAAAAGTAGGTTCTTTTACCGGCTTTTACAGCTCTCGATAAAACTTCATTCTTGTCTTGATTTTCCATAATCTTTATTATTAATATTGTCAACAATGAGTCGTCAGAGACGACTCTCTTTCCTTATTTCTTTTTTTGTTGTTGTTTCATCATCTGGGCCTGCTGTTTCTGCATCTCCTCCATCTTGAGTTGGAATTTGGACTTCTTCACCGGTTTCTTCATGTTCTCCTGCATCTTGAGGCGGAGTTTGTCTTCATTCACCGCGTAGCGGAAGATGAACATCTGGAGGAAGGTGACCAGGTTGAACAACAGGTAATAGTATGTGAGTGCGGATGCGAAGTTGTTGAACATGAAAAGGAACATGATCGGCATCATGTACATCATGATGTTCATCATTCGCTGCTGGTCCTTATTGCCTTGTGTGGGACTCATCAGCTTGTTGTTGAGCCAGGTATAGACAATCGTGGCGATGGTCATCAGGATTGTGAACAAGCTCATGTGGTCACCATAGAGCGGAATCGTGAAGCCGAAGTCCCAAATGGAGTCATACGTGGAGAGGTCTTCCGCCCAGAGGAAGGATTGCTGGCGCAACTCATACGCTGAGGGGAAGAAGCGGTACATGGCGATAAGGATAGGCATCTGGAGCAACATGGGCACACAACCGCCGGCAGGGCTCACGCCTGCGCTGCGGTAGAGACTCATGGTGGCTTGCTGCTTCTTCATCATGTCCTCCTCTTTCGGATAGCGCGCATTGATCGCCTCTATCTCCGGTTTCAGGGCACGCATCTTGGCCGATGACATGTAGGTCTTGAAACTGACCGGCAGCACCACTATCTTGATAAAGATGGTCAGAATCAAAATGATCAGTCCATAGCTCAAGCCGTAGGCTTCCAACCAGTTGAACACTGGGATAATGACAAACCGGTTCACCCAGTGCAGCAGGAAGAATCCCCAACCCAGCGGAACCTGACGCTCCAGCTTCATCCCGTAGGTCTTCAAAAGCTTGTACTGGTTAGGGCCGACGTACATGGACATGCCAAAGTCACCCTTGTTGAGATCCTTGACCTCAAAATCCAATTCCGCCTCACAGTTCTTCAAGACGGAGTGTTCCGACTTGTCCAAACCGCTGACCGTAAGGGTCCCCGACTGGAACGGCACATCGTCCACAATCAAAGAAGTGGTGAAGAACTGCTGTTTGAAGGACACCCATTTCAGCGGAGAGGTGAAGTTTTTGGAATCATCCTTACGTTCATCCAGATTCTTCACTTCATCCACATTGTCCATATAATAGATGGAGGTGATGTTCTTCTCGTAATCGTAGTTCTTCTCCACACATTTCGGCTGCGCAATCCAGGAGAGCGTATAGTCGTGCTTGTTGGCATAGAGATACTTCTCCATATTAACGAAGCGGATCTTGAAGCCGAACTTATAGTCATCATTCTTGAATGTGTATATATACTCGATGTACGAGGTGTTGTCCAGCATGCCACACTGCACAGAATCCCCTTTAAGATTAGGATATAGTCTGAGTATCAGGGTGTTGTTTTTATCATCCACCACAATCGTGTCTTCGGATTCGGAGACAAAATAGCAATCTTTGGTGGAGATTTCGGTCTGGTCAGCCAGCATCAGTTGGAAGGCCATCTCATTGGAGCCGCCTTCAAACAGTTCGAGCGGTTCTTTGGGTTCGCCTTTCGGTGTATAGCGATAGACATCCTTGAGCACGGCGCTCTTCAAGTATCCGCCCTTCTTGCTGAACTTGAACACAGCCTTTTGCGTTTCCACGATATAGTCGTTGTCGTTGGAAACTTGCGGGTTTGAAAACGCCTGTGCGGGAGGGATGTTTTTCTGTGTTACAGACGTGTCTGCCACAGCGGCCGTGTCAGCCAGGGAAAGGGTTTCATTTTCGTTGTTTAGTTTGGCAGCCTCTTCTGCCAGCATCTTCTCTTGCTCTTCTCTAATCTTCTGGTTTCTGTGGGTTTGGTAGAAGCTGAACCCCATGAACAGTCCAAAAATCAAAAGCAATCCAATAACAGTATTCTTATCCATTTTTGATTTTTAAATTGGCTGCAAAGATAAAAAAAAATTGAAAAACAGATGTGGATTTTTGTTTTTCACCTCCCTTTCCGCCAGTATGACTCTGCTGATTCCTCATCCCCCTTGAGGTGGTAGGCGTCACCTAAGGCTTTGTTGACCAATTTTTTCTTGTCGGCCTCATAGGTCATGACCAGCGCTTGTTTCAGGTAATCGATGGCTTTCTCCGCATTTTGCACCTTCAGGCAGCCTATGCCAAGCTGGTACAGCATGGCGGCGTTCTGCGGGAAGAGTTCGGTAATATCCTGTTCATATTTCAGAATATCCTGCTGGCGGTCCAATTTGTCGAGCACATAACAGTAGTCCTCCCACACGGAGAAGGAGGTGTTGTCGTAGAGCAGAGCCTTGTCGTAATAGGGTTGTGCCTCGGCATACTTCTGCACCAGGACGAGCAGGCGCGCACGGCACACGTACCCCTCCGCCTCGGTGGGGTGCGCCTTTATAAGCGCCTCGGCCAGGTCACCGGCACGCTTGATGTCTGCGGGCGACTTGCTGCGCACTGCCGTGGCCATATAACTCCGCATATAGGGCTGCTTCTCACTCATCAGGACATCCGGATTGTTGAAAACCTTATACACATAGGCGGAGACCTTTTCCGGCTGGCGTTTCCGCTCCCAGTATGCGGCCAGTGCCAGGTTCAGCTGCGGGTCGTCAGGGTTTATTGACTCGGCTTTCTGGAAATACTTGTAAGCCTCCTCCGGCATGTTGTTGCTCTGGTAGATGATGCCGGCCTGGATGTAATAATCCACATTATGGGGATATTTGGCAATGAGCGCGTCATACTCCCCTGCCGCAGACTTCACATCGTTCATGTACAGCCACAAGGAAGCCTTCACCCGGGTAATCTCATCATTCGTCCCAATCACTTCTTCCATCCGGCTATACGTTTCAATCACCTTCATCGGTTTCTCCAGGTTGAGGTAACATTCAGCCAGAGAGTAGAGATAGTACTCGTTGTTTGTAATCTCCTTGCAGATCTGTTCCCACAGCTTGGCTGACGCTGCATAATCATTCATCAAAGAGTACAGGTTAGCCATTTCGACTTTGTACCATACATTCTTCTTGTCGATTTTCATGGCGTGCTGGAGCGCCGAAACTGCATCGGCATAGTTCTTTTGCCCCTTATAGATCTTGGCCAACATGAAATAGGAAGCATCATGTTTGGGATTATCGAGAATGATACCGTCAAAGAGTTTCAGCGCCTCATTCGTATTGCCCGAGTAATAGGCTTTCAGACCACTGGTAAAATCCACGGAAACCTTGCGGGCGTTCACAGCCGTGGCATCTGTCTTGGCCACATTGCGGGTTTTCTTCGGTGCCTGCCCGAATGCCGTCACGGCAAGGGCGATGATGATGAAAATGATGAGATATTTGCGCATAAAGACACAATTCAATTTGATGAATTTTGTTAACCGACAAAATCGGTTTTTATTTTAAAACATTTTGGTAGAGACGCATAATTATGCGTCTCTACAACATTATTTTCCCGTATGTCCGAATCCGCCGGCGCCGCGTTCGGTTTCGGACAAATCCAGCAAGGAGGAAACCTCCTGCCATCGGATTTGGGTGAAACGGGAGACGACCATTTGGGCAATGCGTTCGCCGGTTTGGATTTCGAAGGGCTCTTGGGAGAGGTTGATCAGCAGCACCTTAACTTCACCCCGGTAGTCTGCGTCAATGGTGCCGGGGCTGTTGAGCACCGTGATGCCATGTTTGGCGGCCAAGCCGCTGCGCGGGCGTATCTGCGCCTCGCAGCCCTCCGGAAGTTCCAAAAAAAGACCCGTGGGGATGAGTTTTCGTTCGCCGGGGGCGAGCACAACTTTCTCCTCCAGATCAGCGCGCAGGTCCAGGCCCGCAGCATGTACGGACTCGTAGGCAGGGAGCGCATTACAGGAGGCGTTAAAAATCTTGCAAATGCTATTTTCCATAAATGATTTTTATCAAGGCCGCAAAAGTACAAAAAAATGTATCTTTGCACGCTTTTTTCTATACAATAAATAATTATAGCTAATATGAAGAAAACTCTACTCAGTATTATAGCTTTCCTGCTAATTGTCAGCCTTGGACAGGCACAGGAGCCCGCTTCCGGCAAGGGCAAGAACAAGAAGCAGAAAGCTGACGTTTCGGACACTCTTGCCCGTTATAACAACTACACTCCGGGTGACGACAACTCGTCCAGTATCAGCGACGGACAGGACAATGAGAGCGACAATGGCAGCGGCAACTTCGTGCCGAGCCTGTTGCACAGCAGCACGGACGTGTTCACCAACAACACTTCATACACCTTCAGCATTGCTTATTTCCGCCCGCGCGGATATGACAACAAATACCAGGAGGTGTTTATCAACGGTTATGACATGAACAACATGGTCACAGGTCGTGCCAACTACTCACAATGGGGTGGTTTAAACCACATTTTCCGCTATCCGGAGAACATCTCATGCCTTAACGTGGCGACTTTCGATTTCGGTGACATCGGCGGAGCCAGCAACTACAACCTGCGGGCCAGCAATTTCCGCCGTCAGCTGCGCGCCACCTATTCCCTGTCGAACCGCACCTACAACAACCGTTTCATGGTAACGGGCAGTACCGGCGTGATGAAGAACGGCTGGGCCTTCACCGGATCGCTGTCAGCACGCTTCGGGGATGCCATGTCCTACGTTGAGGGAACTTCATACACCGGTTTCGGATGGTTCTTTGCCGCAGAGAAGAAAATCAACAGCGAGCATTCCCTCAACATCACCAGTTTCGCCTCCTATATCAAGCGCGGCATGCAGTCCAACTCCGTGCAGGAGGCCTACGATCTGCTGAACAACAACTATTACAACGCCAACTGGGGATGGTATCAGGGCAAGATGCGCAACGCTCGTATGCGTAGCCAATGTGAGCCTACCCTTTTCCTAACGCACAACTTCAACTCCGCCGACAACAAATTAAACATCCAGACCACTGCCGGGGCCTCTGTCGGATTCAACAACACTACCTCCCTCAACTGGTACGATGTGCCGGACCCGCGCCCCGACTACTACCGCTATCTCCCCTCCTACCAAATTGACAACGGCGACACCAACCAGGCATACAATGACATCTTGGAGCTATGGACCAACAATGACCAGTCATACACCCAGGTCAACTGGGACAAGATGTACGAAATCAACCAGTTGGCCGCACAACAAGGCAAACGCGCCCAATACATGGTGGAGAATCGTCGCTACGACCAATTCCAGGGCGGTATCAGCTCTGTCCTCAACTGGTCGTTCAGCGAGCACTGGAGCCTGCACGCCGGCATGTCTTACCGTGGTATGCAACAGCACAACTACAAGACCATCGGGGACCTCCTGGGCGGAAGCTACTGGATTGACGTGGACAAATTCTCCGAAGGTGAATTTCCGGATGACCAGAACGTGCAATATAACGATCTCCTGCACAAGGGAGACACTTTGCACGAAGGAGATGTTTTTGGCTATAACTACACCTACAATATCCATAAAGAGAAAGTCTGGGGCATAGTGAAAGGAAGCTACAACCACTGGGACCTCAATTTCGGTTTGCAAATCGGCGCATCCCAGCTATGGCGTACCGGCCACATGCAGAACGGACGCTTCCAGGACAACTCTTACGGACGTTCCGAAATCAAAACCTACATGGACAACGGCGCACGTCTCGGGGTAACCTACAAGATTAACGGCCGCAACTACATCGTACTCAACGGTGTGGGTGAGACCCGTTCTCCCAACATCCTCAACTCCTTCCTCTCCCCGCGTATCAACAACAGCTATGTTGACGGGTTGACTTACGAGAGGATATATGCCGGGGACCTCTCCTATGTGCTCAATTATCCGGTCATCAAGATGCGCGTGACGGCATTCATAACCCAAATCAACAACTCCACACGTCTGATCAGTTTCTACCACGACGACTTCGCCAGCATGGTCAACTACGCCATTTCCGGCATCAACCAGCGTTTCCTTGGTGTGGAGGCCGGCACCGAGATCAAATTGGGCAGCATGTTCACTTTGATCCTGGCCGGAACCTGGGGTGACCACAGATACACCAACAACGCGAAGGTTACCATGAACGCTGAAAACGGCACCGACTTCGAAGGCGATGTGGAGCGCACCGTCTATTGGAAGAACTACCACGTGGCCGGCACTCCGCAAGTGGCCGCCACCGCTGGCCTCAAGTTCAACTACAACTACTGGTGGGTGAACATCAACGCCAACTATTTCGACAAGATCTACTGCGACCTCAACCCGGAGCGCCGCACCTCCACGGCCCGCGGCTCGCTTGACGAGAATTCCGAACTCTATCACAGCATCGTTGACCAGACCAAGCTGAAGGGCCAGTTCACCATGGACGTTTCCGTCAGCAAGTCCTGGCGCATCAACCACAAGTACAACATCGGCTTTAACGCCAGCATCACCAACCTGCTCAACAACAAGAATCTCGTCACCACAGCTTGGGAACAGTATCGCTTCGACTACACCAACTATAATGTGAATAAATTCGGCAACAAATATTATTACGCATTCGGAACCACGTTCTATCTGGGCATCAATTTCTCGATGTAACGTAACCCTGTTGTAGAGACGCGCCATGGTACGTCTCTACGAAAAACATAATAATCAATCAGAAAAATCACAATAAAATGAAACACATACATTCCATTTTCACCGTTATCATCGCAGCCGCGCTGTTTGCGGGCTGTAACCTGGACCCTGAAGTGGCTCCTATTCCCACATATGATGGTGAAGCCAATACCACTATCGCCGAACTGCTCTCCATGCATGAGATCGGCTCCACGGATTCTTATGTTCATCTTTCGGAAGACTCCGCCGATATTATCATCACCGGTATTGTAGTCTCCTCCGATGAACAAGGCAACTGTTACAAATATATTAACATTGAAGACGAGACCGGAGCCATCCAGATCAAAATCAACAATTCAGCGCTGTTCCACAGATACCCGGTTGGCCAACGCGTGTTCGTGAAGTGCAACGGACTGGACCTCGGCGACTATCGCAAGCTGCCTCAACTCGGCATGTGGGCTAATGATGCCATACAGCCCATCCCCAGTGGCATAACATACAAGTACATCTTCACCGACGGGGCCCCGGTTACGGTGGAGCCGAGCATAACATGGACCTCCATTCCTTACGCAGATGCAATCGATGTTTCCGACCTCAACCGTCTGGTGAAACTGGAGGGTGCCACCTTCGTGGAGGGCGGCATCGCCACTTTCTGCGATCCGTACTCTGCCACCAGCCATGACATCAAGATGGCCGACGGCACCACCATTACGATGAGAACCAGCAACTACGCTAACTTTTACAACCAGACGCTGCCCACAGGCACCGGCACTGTTGTCGGCCTCCTCTCACGCTACAACAATTATGTGCAGATTGTCATCCGCGATCTGAATGACGTGCAGGGATTCACGAATCCGGCCTCCACGCAGGATATATTCACCGTGGATTACAACAACGCCTTCAACCAAGGCTGGCTCAAGGTCTCCAGCGGCAGCGAGTGGACTACTCTTGTCAATTCCAGCTTTGCCGGTTTCATGATCAACGCCAGTTCCCAGACAAACAGCTGGATCATCTCACCGGAAATCAACCTCATTGGCACCACCGAACAAGTGCTCTCCTTCAGGCACCGCACTGTTGGCGACGGCAACGGCGAGATGAAATGCTATTACACTACCAACTACACGGGCGACGTGACTACTACCACTTGGGTTGAAGTACCCATCTCCAATTACAGCAGCAGCTTCTTGGATGTGTTCTTCAACATACCGGAATCCGCCATCAGCTCCAAGTTCAGAATTGCATACCAATACAACGGAAATGGAAACACCTGGGCGGTGAGCGACATCAAAATCTCAGCCACTGTTAACCAATAATGAACACGATTATGAAAAAGTTCAACATATTCATAGCCTCAATCGCTGTTTTCAGTCTGCTCCTCTCCTCTTGCAACCGCTGGGAGGCACCTGAATTTGAAACACCCGTTTACACCGGTCCTGTAGCCAACCACACGATCCAGGACATCAAGAACATGCACACCTCATTGGGCACCGGAGCACAAGACTCCATCTGCAGCTGGGACGAGCCTTTCATCGTAAAGGCCGTAGTTGTCAGCTCCGACCAGGGAGGCAACTGCTACAAGTACATGACCATCCAAGATGAGACGGGCGGTATCGAGATTTCCATTGACCGCACCGGCCTCTACAACGAATATCCCGTTGGCCAGACCATCTATCTGGATTGCCGCGGACTCATCGTCGGTGACTATCACAACAAATACCAGATAGGCTGGGGAAACAGGACATCCGTCCAACGCATCAATCAGGAAGCACTTGACCGTTACATCCACAAGGAAGGGCTGCCAGACCTGAGCAATCCGCTCATTGCCAGTCCCATCGAGATCACGGGCAACAGCCAGCTGACCGCTGAGAACACCAACTGCCTGGTGCGCATCAACGGATGCAAGTTCGACAGCAAATATTTCGGCCAGCCTCTGGCCACCAACGACCAGACCATGGACCGCGAAGTCTATATCAACGGTGCCACGGTGATCGTGCGCACCTCCAACTATGCCAACTTCCGTTCCACCGTCATCGAAGACAAAGAATACTGTCTCTATGGCATTCTGTCCATCTACAATTCTGAATACCAACTCACTTTGAGAACCAAAGAGGACATACAGGATGCTTTCAGCACGGACGACATCCTCCTGCAATCTTTAACTTTCGATGAAAACTCGCTGACCTCCGGAGGTTGGAGCACCCACCCGGCCAACGATGCTTGGGAATTCCACACCCAGATGGGTGACAACTTCATGTTCCATAATTTTGCCAATGAAAATTGTGACGACTGGCTGATTTCACCGCAGATCAGCATCTCCGACCTCAGCAACAAGGTGTTGAAGATCAACCACCGCAACAACGTGGAAGGAAGTCCGGCGTCCTATTACCAAGTCTATTACTCCACCACCTACAATGGCGGGGCATTCGACGAGAGTGAGTGGACCGCCTTCGAACCGAACTTGAACAACTATCCGAGCAACTTTGAGCTCAGCAATGATTTGGACCTTTCCGTCATCAACAGCGGCAATTTCCATATCGCATTCCGCTACCACAAGAACGGAACCGTCAACGGAACCCGCTGGTACATAAAAGGGGCGGAGATTTATCAGAAATTGCGGTAATTGGCCATTGGTCGTTGGCTTTGATTACTCTTTTACTCCTTAACTCACCCTTTAAGCCATAAACTTTAATCCATAAACTTTAAACGAATAACATGACCAAACTATGCTCTATTGAAGAGGCTTTAGAAGATATTAAATCTGGAAAATTCATCATAGTAGTCGATGATGAGGACAGGGAGAATGAAGGTGACTTCATAATCGCGGCGGAGCACATCACTGCAGAGAAGGTGAACTTCATGCTGCAATACGGTCGCGGGGTGCTTTGCACGCCCATGACGAAGCAGCGGTGCGAGGACCTCGGATTGGAGATGCAGGTGAGCAACAACACCTCCCTGCTGGGCACTCCGTTCACCGTGACGGTGGACTTGTTGGAACACGGTTGCACCACAGGAGTGTCGATGCATGACCGTGCGGCCACCATCAAAGCATTAGCAGACCCGTCAATGAAGCCGCACAACTTCGGCCGTCCGGGGCACGTGAACCCCTTGTGTGCCCGCGACGGAGGCGTACTCGTGCGCGCCGGGCACACAGAGGCCACCGTGGACTTGTGCCGGCTAGCCGGCCTCACCCCTGTCGGTGCTCTCATCGAAATCATCAATCCTGACGGAACAATGGCCAGAATGCCGCAACTGCTGGAGGTGGCCGAGAAGTTCAACATCAAAATCACCAGCATTGAAAAGCTTATTGCCTACAGGCTGCAAAACGAGAAACTCATCCGCAAGGAGCAGGAGGTGACGCTACCCACCCAGTGGGGCACTTTCAAGCTCATTGCCTACACACAGCTCAACAACAATGCCACTCACTTGGCGCTCAAGAAGGGCGACTGGGAAGAAGGCGAGCCCATCATGGTGCGCGTACACTCATCCTGTGCCACGGGCGACATCTTCGGCTCCTCCAAGTGCGACTGCGGCGACCAGCTGCACCGCTCCATGAAGATGGTGGACGAGGCCGGGAAAGGACTTATCCTCTACATGAGCCAGGAGGGACGTGGCATCGGGCTCGTGAACAAGCTCCGGGCATACCACCTCCAGGAGCTGGGCCGCGACACTGTTGAGGCAAACCTCGAACTCGGCTTCAAAGCCGATGAACGCGACTACGGCATAGGCGCACAGATTCTTCGCGACCTCCATGCCACCAGCATTCGCCTCATCACGAACAACCCGGCCAAACGTGTTGGCCTGACCGCGCACGGAATCCGGATTCTCGACACCATCCCCATCATCATTGAGCCCAACGAAATCAACAAACGCTACCTGAAGACCAAACAGGAGAAGATGGGACATAATCTCCATATTGAATAACCACGAAGCTGATATGAGAAAACTGACCATACTCTTGGCTGTCGCCGCGTCTTGGTTGTTATGCAACAGCCTGTCTGCACAAAACGACTCCATTCCCTTTATCAGCACACTTCGTCTGGAAGTACGGGCCGAACTGGAATATCACCACACCATGACCAGCATGCCAGATGCACCGCTCATCCACAACGGGAACACCTATGCATTTACCGGGCGCTATTTCAACCTGCACATGGGCGGTAATCTGACCAAACGCCTCTCCTACTATTTCCGCCAACGTATTGTAGCGGTCCCCGGCAGCACCAAGTTCTTCGACAATACTGATTTCCTATACTTGGATGTAAAACTCAACGACCAATGGAGCTTGCGATTCGGGAAAGATGCCCTGGCCGTCGGCGGATTCGAATATGACGCCCCTCCCATCGACGTGTTATTCTGGTCATACTATTGGGACAACTTCTATTGCTTCCAGCTTGCCGCCGGAGCGAAATTCAAAAGCAAAGACGGCAGGAACATCATTATCGCACAGGTGGGCAACTCCCCCTACCTCCACTTCGACTCCCCATTCCAGAACTCGCTGTTCAGCTATAACCTTTTATGGAACGGCAACTTCGGGCCTTTCCAAACCCTCTACTCCTTCAACATGTTCCAGCGCGACAAGCAGGGCCACTTCATGAGCTACCTTGCCTTGGGCAACAAACTCACGTTCAACAAATTTGACCTCTATGTTGACTTCATCCATCGCGCCACCTCCACGAAACAGCTGTTCAAGGACTTCGGTGTGATAGCGCGCGCCAACGTGTATGTAAACAACGACCTGTGCCTCTTCCTCAAAGGTGGCTATGAACAGAACATGGATCGCGACGAGATTATCCACTATAAGGAGACTGGCGAGATTTGGGACTGTCTGGCACTACCCGGGCAGCATTTCGCCTATGGGGGTGTCGGTTTCGAATACCGTCCGAAAAAATGCCATGATGTGCGCATCCACGGATTTGTGGCCGATTACTGCACCAGCAGGCTCCCTGAAACGAAGAAAAACAAATCTGCAAAGAGCAATGGCATCGAGCAGGACCTTACCGCCAACGTGGGCGTATCATGGAATATTGACATTATGAAATACATCAACAAAAGAGTAAAATGAGAATACGTTATAAGCACACATTCGAATACGCTAAAGGCATAGAGCGCGCCTTTATGGGTCTTGAAGAGAAATTCAAGCTCAAGAATCCGTTGAAATTCACGAGCAAGCGTTCCATAGAAGCCGTTATCTTCCTTATCATTTTCCTAGGATTCTTCGGTTTCCTGGCCCATCGGATGACGCTGCCGATGATGCTCAACACCTTTATGCAGACAGCTTACCATTTGCTAATGGAAACGGTGTTCTATATCATGGCCATTTGCGTGTTGATGGGTGCCATAAGCAAGTTGATGGCAGAGTTCGGCGTGGTACGTCTGTTGGAGAACATCCTGCGTCCCTTCATGAAACCGCTATACAACTTGCCGGGTGTGGCCGCCCTTGGTGCCATCATGACGTTTCTAAGCGACAACCCTGCCATCATCACCTTGTCCAAGGACAAAAATTTCAGCCGCTATTTCAATAAATACCAACTTATCTCCCTGACCAACTTCGGCACCGCTTTCGGCATGGGACTGGTAGTGCTGGCTTTCATGACGGGCCTAGGTTACGGCAAGGGCGCGCTTGTGGGCATTGTGGGTGCCATTATAGGCAGTATAGTCTCCACGCGCCTGATGCAGCGTTTCACGCTGAAAGCCTACCCGGAACTGGCCGCGCCTGTTTCCGAAGAAGAGGGTGACGAACAACAGATATCCTTCAAAAGCGAAGGTTCTGTCTTTATGCGTTTTCTGAACTCTATCCTGGACGGAGGCAAAGATGGTGTGGGCATCGGGTTGGCTATCATCCCGGGCGTGCTGGTCATCTCCACCCTGGTCATGATGATGACTTTCGGCCCTGACACAACCCTCGGCACCTACACGGGTGCCCCATACGAAGGTGTGCCCATCATCACTTGGGGTGCCGCCAAGATCGACTTTGTTTTCAAGTGGCTGTTCGGGTTCACCAGTCCTGAGCTTATCTCCTTCCCCATCACGGCGCTGGGTGCTGTGGGAGCCGCCCTTGGCCTCGTGCCCCGTTTCATCACCCAAGGCATCATCGACAGTAACGCCATCGCTGTATTCACCGCAATGGGCATGTGCTGGAGCGGTTATCTGAGCACACATACCGCCATGCTCGATTCCATGGGTTATCGCAAGCTCATAAGCAAGGCCATCGGAGCGCATACTATTGGCGGATTGTGCGCGGGCATCTCCGCCCACTGGATCTTTGTTCTCATCTCCCTGATTTAATCATGTCTGAAACCCAAAGGACCCCATTGAGAGATCGGCCGTTCCCCAATTACAGCCGTAAGGAGGAACTGTATAACATGTCGAGCCATCTGGTCGGCGTGCTCTGCTCGATGGTCATGATGGTTTTATCCATACAAACATCCCTGAAAAGCGGCTCCACGCTGAGTCTGGTATGCGGCATCGTGTATGTCACCACCGTTTTCATAGCCATGCTGATGTCAAGTATCTACCATGGTTTGCCCAAGGGCATGCCCAAACAGGTGATGCGGGTGGTGGACCACTGCGACATCTTTTTCACGATTGCAGGCACCTATACGCCCATAACTCTACTGGGCATACGACAGCTCAATCCGGCAATGGGATGGACCATTTTCGCCATCGAGTGGATATTGGCCATTATAGGCTGCGCACTCAATGCCATAGACCTGAAGAAATACTCGAAATTCTCCATGGCATGCTATCTGGGCATGGGCTGGTGCGTCATCATCGGCCTACGCCCCACCATTGTCTCCATGACCGTGCCGGGATTCCTTTGGCTACTGGCAGGCGGTGTCGCCTACACTATCGGGGCCGTCCTGTACTTGATAGGGAAACGTAAACCGTACCGCCACTTCATCTTTCATGTGTTCGTGCTGGTCGGCATTGTGCTTCAGTTCGTGGGCGTTTGGAAGTATCTGCTATAAAACCACCCGTTTTTTTCACTCCACGCATGATGTTTCCTGGAAATCCAAGGTTAACTGGTTTTTCAGATGAAAACTCTTACGATGATAGGGCGTGAAGCCATATTGGTGCACAGCTGCAATATGCTTGGGTGAGGGATAACCCTTGTTGTGTTTCCAGTCGTAGGCCGGAAATTCGGCGTCAAGACGTACCATCAGATCATCCCGATAGGTTTTGGCCAAAATGGAAGCGGCCGCAATGGCCAGATAGGTGGCATCGCCTTTCACCACGCACTGATAGGGAATATGCCAGTGGTCATGGAAACGATTGCCGTCAATGAGCAGCAGTTCGGGACGGGTTTTCAATTTCCCCACCGCCTCATTCATGCATAAGATGGAGGCATTCAGAATATTGATTTCATCGATTTTGCGTTCAGACACTTCGGCAACCGCCCATGCAATGGCGTCACGTTCGATGATCTGGCGTAGTTCCTCCCTTTTTTGGAACGACAACTGCTTGGAGTCATTGATTTCCGGGTTCTCGTAATCGAATGGGAAAATCACAGCAGCCGCACACACCGGGCCGGCCAGACAGCCTCGCCCCACTTCGTCACAACCACACTCCAAAACAGGGGAATCGGAAAAATGGGATTTTAAAGCCATAGCAGTACAAAAAATGCCACAATCAAAATATCATGGAAAATAATCCTTCTCTTAATCTGAGACAACATACTGAAATACAAAGTTATAGGAAGCAATATATAGAGAAGGCTGCTGGACAAGGGGAGTCCGGACAACAACAACATCGCAATCAGAATGAACATCAGCAAATGTATCGTAACCAAACGTTTCCTGAGCACTATCAACTTATTGTCATAAAACAGTTTGAGCTGAATAATCAGATAACTCACCAGAGTAACGGTATAAACGACGAAAACATAATCAAATACCGTCAGCGACTTGAAGTCCTTGAAGAGGTTGAAGAAAGAGAGGTTTTTCAGGGAGTCTGACAGGGTTGAAAAACTATCCGTGAAAAAGGACACGCTGAAAACATAAACATACACAAAGAGAAGGCCGAAGACCATAATAAGGATCTCTTTGGACTTGGAGAAGCGGTTGGTAATGAGGGCCAGAATCAGGAAGAGAACAGAGCAGATGGCCACAGGGTCGATCAGCGAGGCAATTGCAACCAACAATCCGGAGGTGAAAATCCGATTCTTGAGTGGCCGGTCGTTTTCCTCCTGAGAAGTCAACATCACCATGAACGTCATAAAGACAAGCGTGAACAAGGCTGGCGAGATTTTCACTAAAAAGCCGCCGGCATTCATCATAAGCAGGAAAAAGACCACCGGAATGTACGTATGGTTTTCAGCAAAACGGTTCACCGAATAGAAACGGGCTATCAGCAAGGATTCCAGCAGCAGAATCGAGATTATCGATACTTTCAGATTCACGGGATGCTTGGACCAAAAGTCAGCCAGCGCCCCGAAGAAGAGCGTTTGTCCTTCGGCGGAGCACACCGTGGTTTGCGTCACGACCGTGAACACTGACCATGCCAAGAGTAGCACAATCAGGACCAACTGGACAGGAAGACTTTTGTTTAGGTAGTAGAACATCTTTCAAATTTGCGGCAAAAATACAAAAAAGGCGTCAGGTACGAGAAAAATAGTATTTTTGCAACCTTTTTTAAAGTAGATAAAATAAATAAATACTATGAGCAATAGGAGAAAAATGTTTCCGGCCCTATTCATGATGTTTTTATTCACATTCATGAATTACAGCAATTTAGCTGCCTCATCCGGTTTCCCTGCCGGTTCATCCGACGAGGAAAACCCGTGTGACACTATTCTGATAGAGCCAGACACTTTGGAGTTCTGCATTTATGATAATGCACTGCCTTTTATTTATGAGGACAGCAATTTGACAGCCAGCGGCTTCTATACGTTCCACCATGTGAGCGTTTTGGGGTGCGACAGCGACATCGTGATCCAATTAACCGTCTTCAATACCGTATCCACATCCCGCCCGCAAATCCAACGGGTGACCCTGTGTTCATACGAATTGCCTTACATTGTTGAAAACTATGAACTTACGGCATCCGGAATCTATACTATCATCACCCAATCGACTAACGGATGCGATTCCGCCTACCTATTGGCCCTAACGGTTTTGGAAGTGCCAGACATAGAGATCAGCGGTGACACCTACCTCTGTCCGGGTTCAACAGCCACTTTGAGTGTGGATTCATGCGAGGGTTGCTCTTATCAGTGGAGCAATGGCAGCACAACCACCTCCATCACAGTCAGTGAGGCAGGCATGTACTACCTCTCTGTTCTGGATGAAAACCTCTGCTTAACAACCGATTCTGCGGTTATTATCGCGGCAGAGGCCCCTGATGCACACATCATTGGCGATTCAACCATCTGTTATGGCGACAACACGACGCTTTCCGTGACAGAAGGCCACACTTACGTTTGGGAGAACAGCGGCACCAGTGAACCGCTTACCGTTGTTTTGGAGCAGGACTCTACCTTTTATGCCATCATCACAGACACGCTGACCCTGTGCAGCAAAAGGGACAGCCTCAGCATCACCACCCTCCCTCTCCCCACCGTATCCATCCTGGCTTCGGCGCTGGAATTCTGCGAAGGCGACAGCACCCTGCTGACCGCCTCCGGAGGCACGAGCTACCTGTGGTCAACGGGAGACACGACAGCCTCCATCTATGTCAAAACGTCCAATCAATACCAAGTGACCGCCTTTAACGAGTATGGTTGTCATGATACGGCTTCGGTAAACATCACCGTCCACCCCAGCCCCACCATAACCATCCTGGGCAACACCTCCTTCTGTTCCGGTGAGACAGCCACCATCACTTTGACCGGTGCGACCTCCTATCACTGGAGCAACGGCAACAACACAGCCACGCTCACCACCTCCAGCCCAGGCAACTACAGTGTGACGTGCACGGACATCCACAACTGCTCCACCACCCTTGTCATTCCCCTCTCTTACAGCATAGTGAGAGCCACACTTACAGGCAACACCTCCTATTGCCAAGGCGGTTCAACGGTTTTAAAGGTTATCGGTGATTCCACCAACACCTACCAGTGGATTAACGGCACACAATCCGACTCCATGGTCGTCTCTTCCATCGGCACTGTCTCCGTTATCGTCACCAACACAACGGGATGTCAGGCGCTGCTTACCGCCAACATAACGGAGCTTCCCAACCCAACACCCTCCATCACCTGCACCCAGGGTGCGCTTACCATCTGCCAGGGCAGCAGTGCTTCATTGCGTGCTTCGGGTGGTCTGCGGTACGCTTGGAGCAGCGGCAGCACCACCAACTCCATCATCGTCAGAGAAGAGGGCACCTACACCGTAACCGTTACGGCAGCCAACGGCTGCACAGCTGAAGCCTCAGAGAGTATCATTGTCAACCCCACCCCGACCGTAATCATCGTCTCCCCCGACGAAATCTGCTCCGGCGAGGTTGCCACGCTTCATGCCATCGCCCCAACCGCCCAATCCTTCTCCTGGTCTTCTGGACATAACACGCCTTCTATCACCGTATATCCCAACCAGGGATTGTCTTACTACATGGTTTCCGTAGTGGACGAAAACAACTGTTCAAGCACCGCTTCCACCACCATCAACACCATAGAGAGGCCTAATGTTTTCATTAACGGATTGAACAACAGCACTATTACAATCTGTCAGAACAACATCCAAGCCTTAACCGCCACAACAGGGGCCAGTTATCAATGGAGCAATGGACTGACAGACAACACCATATACGTAAGCAGCGATGGAACATACAGTGTAACCGTGTATAATGCCGACGGCTGTAGTTCTTCAGCTTCCGTGACCGTCAACACCAAACCTCTGCCTGTAGCTTCCATCACGGAGAGCACCACTATCTGCCAGGGGCAAACCGCCACCTTGAGTGCCACTTTCAACAACAGCTACACATATTTGTGGTCCAACAGCAGCAACACCAACAGCATCACGACGGGTGTTCCGGGCACCTATACCGTAACCGTCACCAATGCCGACAACTGTACGCTTGTCATGAGCTCAACCCTGACGGTTAACGAAAAGCCACAAGTCTCCATCAGCGGGAGCACCTCCATCTGCGCCGGAGAGACCACGCAGCTCACCGCAAGCGCGGACATGCCTTCGAGCTACATTTGGAGCACTGGCGACACCAACAGCATCACGACGGTGGGAGGATCCTCCAACACCTATCGGGTTACCGCATACAACGCTTACGGTTGCAGCAATTCGGCTTCTGTGACCGTTATCGTGCACTCCCTGCCAGTACCTTTCATAACGGGATCCACAACAATCTGCCGTGGTCAGAGCACCACATTGACCGCCACGGGCGGTGTGTCATATATGTGGTCGAATGGTCACACCTCCGCCCAGATTTCTGTTAGTCCGTCCACAAACATCACCTACACAGTCACGGCCACCGACCAATTTGGATGCCGTGCCAACGTATCGGCCACCGTCACGGTGAATGTCATCCCCTCCATCAGCATTTTGGGCAACCGATCATTCTGTGAGGGTAGCTCAACAACGCTAACCGCCACGGGCGGTTCCTACTATACGTGGTCCACGGGGGAAAACTCCAGTTCCATTTCAGTCGGCACCGTCGGCAACTATTCCGTCACCGCCACCAACTCCCTGGGTTGCCAAAACAGCGAGTCCGTGATGATAACCTCCATGAACCTGCCGAGCATCAGCATTGCGGGCAGGAGCAACATCTGCCCGGGCAGCACCGACACCTTGACGGCAGGTGGCGCCACGCAGTATGTGTGGAGCACCGGGGAGACCGGTTCCACCATCCATGTGATGCCCACTGCATCCACCACCTACACAGTAACCGGTTACGGCTACAACGGCTGTATGTCCACGGCCAGCAAGGTGGTGAATATTGAAAACAGACCTGATGTGCAAATCAATGGGGTGACTATCCTGTGTGAAGGCGAGAGCACCACGCTGACTGCCGTGGGCGGAAACAGCTACTTGTGGGCCAACGGTAGCACAGACAATCACATCACGGTTTCTCAGAACGGCAACTATGCCGTGGTCGCCACCAACGCTGCAGGATGCTCCAACACGGCTTCAATATCGGTGACGGTGAACCCCATTCCGAGAATCGGCCTCACCGGACCCTCTTCTTTCTGCGAGAACAGCACTGCGACTATCATGGCCAATGGCGGAAGCAGTTACCGCTGGAGCAACGGATCCAGCCAAAGCACGCTGATTCTGACCACCGGCGGTTCATACGCCGTCACCGCATACAACAGCTTCGGCTGCCAGTCTGACACCACGTTTACGGTGACCACCCTACCCGTCCCCACGGCTATCATCACGGGCACCACCAATCTTTGCGAGGGTGAGACCGGCTATCTAACCGCAAGTGAGAGTTTCCAATACTCATGGAGTAACGGCAGCACCAACCAAACCATCAGCGTCACGCCTTTGGAGACAACCAACTATTACGTCACCGTAACCAGCGAGAACGGATGCAGCAATTTCACGCATGCAACTTTATACGTCCACCCCACGTATGACAACCACTACACAGCAGAAATCTGCCAAGACAACAGCTTCTCGCAATATGGTTTCAACATTCCCGAGCAACATGAGCCCGGCACATACGTTTTCACGGACAGTCTGCAAAGCATATACGGTTGCGACAGTATATGCACGCTGACCTTGACCGTGAACCCGAAACCGGTAATCAATGGCGGCATCATTGGCAACGACATCGTCACCAACTATGGTAACTATTATTACCACATCTCCGATGTAGAGAATGCCAGCATTTTCGAGTGGAGTATCACCAACCCCCGCTGGACACTTTCCAGCAGCACCATAAACAGCGTATTTCTGAACATTCAAAACGCGGGCAACGGAACCTTGATAGTCAAAGCGATCAACGCCTGCGGATACCAGGACACCAACCTTGTCATCAGCTGTGTGGTTGGTGTGGAGGATTATACTCCCGAATCCAAAATCAGCATCTATCCCAACCCTGTATCCCGACTCCTGCACATCAACACAGAGGACTCGGGATTGCAGTTCCGTGACGTGGAGTTGATCGATGCAGCCGGCAGATGTGTGCTTCGCACCTCTGCAAAAGAGGCTCAAATGCAGATTGACTGCACCCCGTTTGCCAACGGCATATATATGCTCCGCCTGACTGACGAGCACGGTCAACAGGTGGAAAACCGGAAAATCATCATCAATAAATAATAATCTCAATATCTATTCAATACTATTTCAAAACAAATGGAATACAACTTTCGCGAAATCGAAGCCAAATGGCAAAAAATCTGGAAGGAATCCCATCTCTACAAAATCGAGAATGACCCCTCCAAACCAAAATTCTATGTACTGGACATGTTCCCCTACCCCTCCGGTGCGGGCCTGCACGTGGGGCATCCGCTAGGATACATCGCCTCCGACATCTATTCCAGATACAAGCGTCAGAAAGGCTTCAACGTGCTGCACCCCATGGGTTACGATGCCTTCGGCCTGCCTGCCGAACAGTATGCCATCCAGACGGGCCAACATCCGGCTATCACGACTGAAAAGAATGTCAAACGCTATCGCGAACAGTTGGACAAGCTGGGATTCTGCTACGATTGGGACCGTGAATTCAAGACTTGCGATCCCGACTATTACAAATGGACACAATGGACCTTCATTCAGCTGTTCCACTCCTATTATGACAAGAAAGCAGACAAGGCGATGCCCATCAGTGAGTTGGAGGAGCATTTCAACCTCCACGGAACAGAAGACGTCAACGCGGCTTGTTCCGAAGAGATGAGTTTCACCGCCGATGAATGGAAAGCCAAGTCGGAAAAGGAAAAACAGGCAGCCCTGATGAACTACCGTCTCGCTTACCTGGCCGACACCTGGGTAAACTGGTGTGCCGGACTGGGCACCGTGCTGGCCAACGATGAAGTGGTCAACGGGCTTTCAGTGCGTGGCGGCTATCCGGTTGAACGCAAGCTGATGCGCCAATGGATCTTGCGCGTGTCCGCATACGCCGAGCGCCTGCTCCAAGGATTGGACAAAGTGGAATGGACGGACTCCCTGAAGGAAATCCAGCGCAACTGGATCGGGCGCAGCGAAGGCGCCGCCATCTGGTTCCCGCTGGCAAAAGAAGGCCAGTACGACTGGAAGAGAATCTACATGGGAGGCAACTATGACGGATTGCAGGATGAAGTTTCTTTCGAGATATTCACCACCCGTCCGGACACCATCTTCGGTGTAACCTTCATGGTTCTCTGTCCTGAGCACGAGATGATAGGACAAATCACGACACCCGAGCAAAAACCTGAAGTGGAAGCCTACGTGACGTGGGCCAAGAACCGTTCCGAGCGCGAGCGCCAGGCCGAAGTCAAGAAGGTTAGCGGCGTGTTCACGGGCGCATACGCCGTCAACCCCATCACCGAGGAGCGCATCCCGATTTGGGTCAGCGACTATGTACTGTCCGACTACGGCACGGGAGCCATCATGGCCGTGCCCGCGCACGACAGCCGCGACTTTGCCTTCGCACGCCATTTCAACCTGCCTGTCCGCCAGGTGGTGGCCCCGAATCCCAACGACTTGAGCGACCCCGGCACCTGGGAAGAGAGCATGGACAGCAAGACCGGCTACATGGTGAACAGCGGCTTCATCGACGGCATGACCGTCAAAGAGGGCGGCAAGGCCATCATTGAGAAGGTGAAAACCATGTGCATCGGCTACGGCACGGTCAACTACCGATTGCGTGACGCCATCTTCAGCCGCCAGCGCTACTGGGGCGAGCCCTTCCCCATCTATTACAAAGACGGCATGCCCTACACTATCCCCGTAGAAGAGCTGCCCGTGGAACTGCCCGAGATCGACAAGTTCCAACCCACCGAGACCGGTGAGCCGCCGCTGGCACGTGCCAAAGACTGGACCTACAAAGGTTACCAGATGGAATACAACACCATGCCCGGATTCGCCGGTTCCTCTGGTTATTATCTCCGCTACATGGACCCGCACAACGACCAGGAATACTTCTCCAAAGAGGCCAATCAGTATTGGCGCAATGTGGATTTGTACGTGGGCGGTGCCGAACATGCCACCGGTCACCTTATATACTCCCGCTTCTGGAACAAGTTCCTGTTCGATATCGGACTCTCTTGCGAAGAGGAACCCTTCAAGAAGCTTATCAACCAAGGCATGATACAAGGACGGTCCAACTTCGTGTATCGCATCGTGGGCACCAACCAGTATGTGTCTAACGGCCTCAAAGACCAATACGAAGTCACTCCCATCCATGTGGACGTAAACATCGTACACAACGACATTCTGGACATCGAAGCCTTCAAGCAGTGGATGCCCGACTTTGCAAACGCTGAATTCATCCTGGAAAACGGGCAATACATCTGCGGTTGGGAGGTCGAGAAGATGTCCAAATCGAAGTACAACGTGCAGAATCCCGATGATTTGGTGGAGAAGTACGGTGCCGACACGTTGAGAATGTACGAGATGTTCCTCGGCCCCATTGAAATGGCCAAGCCTTGGGACACCAACGGCATTGAGGGTGTATTCCGTTTCATCAAGAAATTCTGGCGTCTCTACAACTCACAAAACAGCGAATGGTGTGTGTCTGAGGAGGAGCCCACGCGTGAAGAGTACAAGATCTTGCACAAAACCATCAAAAAGATAGAGGAGGACAACGAGAAATTCTCCTTCAACACTGCCGTAAGCGCATTCATGATTTGTGCCAACGAGCTGGGCGACGCCAAATGCAACAAGCGGAAGATTCTGGAACCGCTCTGCATCCTTGTTTCCGCATACGCGCCGCACATTGCCGAGGAATTATGGGCCATGCTGGGGCATAGCGACTCCGTCATCAATGCCACCTTCCCGCAATATGACGACAGCTATATGCAGGAAACCGACTTCACCTACCCTGTCTCCTTCAACGGCAAGATGCGTCTGAAAATCTCCTTCCCGGTCAGCTATACTCAGAAGGAAATTGAGCCGGTACTCATTGAGAATCCCGATGTCCAAAAGTGGCTCGCCGGCGCAAAACCCAAGAAAATCATCGTGGTTCCCAAGCGAATCATCAACATCGTTATGTAAGCGTGCATGAAGCAGAAAGACTTTGTCTTTAACATTTGCTTTCTACTCTTCCTGAATCTGCTCATCAAGCCGTTTTGGATCCTAGGCATTGAGGTCGGAGTGCAGAATCAAGTGGGGGCGGAGGCCTATGGCATGTATTTTGCGGTCTTCAACTTCACTTTCATGTTCAACATTCTGCTGGACATGGGCACCACCAACTTCAACAACCGCAATATTGCACGCAACAGCCAGCTGTTGGACAAGCATTTGTCAAGCATCATCATCCTGCGGTTCATGCTGGCCGTATTCTACATGATTGTGATTTTCGCGGTAGGCCTCCTTATCGGCTATCGCGGTTTTATGTTGAAATTGCTTTTCTGGACCTCCGTCAATCAATTTCTCAGCACCTTCCTGCTATACTTGCGATCCAACATTTCCGCATTGCTGATGTTCAAGACCGACAGTGTGCTATCGGTTCTTGACCGTCTTATCATGATTATCCTCTGCGGCATCCTCTTGTGGAGCGACATCACCGAGGAGCCCTTCCGGATTGAGTGGTTCGTGTACAGTCAGACCATCGCCTATTTACTTGCAGTGGGCGTAGCGCTTGGCATAGTGGTTTACAAATCCCGGATCCGCAGACTGAATTGGAACAGGCCCTTCTTCCTGATGATCTTGAAACGCAGCCTGCCGTTCGCCACACTCACCATGCTGATGGCGTGTTACTACCGTATCGACTCCGTGATGATCGAGAGACTATTGCCCGGCGACATAGCCGCCACACAAGCGGGCATATACGCCTCCGCATTCCGCTTGCTGGACGCATTAGTGATGATCGCCTATCTTTTCTCTGTAATATTATTGCCTCTATTTTCTAAAATGCTCAAAGAGAAAGAGGATGTCACGCCCATCGTAAGCACCTCTTTTTCACTGCTGTTCCTCTTTTCCGTCAGTGCCACTGTCATTCTCACCTGCTATAAGGAGCCTGTCATCAGCTCGTTGTACGATGCCCATATCACAGAGAGTGTCGGGGTGTTCGCTCTGCTTATTCCCGGCATCATCCCCATCTCCCTGATGTATGTATTCGGCACGTTGCTCACGGCAAACGGGAACATGAAGAAATTGAACATCTCAGCGCTAATTGGCATAGCGGTGAACATCCTGATCAATATAATACTGATTCCGCGTTTACAGGCACGCGGTGCAGCCATAGCCAGTTTGAGCACCCAGTCGGTAGTATCACTGCTGCAATTCATCATTGCAATGAAAGTGCTGCATGTTCCCTTGCGCACATTACCTTGGCTCTCCTGTCTACTGTTCACGGCGCTGCTCATTCCAACAGCGGTTGTCTCCACCCACGTCCTGCATTGCCATGTGGTATATTCCTTGCTCATCATGACTGGCGTGGCCATAGCCTACGGCTTCGCCACACGGCTGGTCCGGATTGGTAATTCGAAAATTCTGTGGCGCAAATAGCCTACTTCTCTCCGAACACGCGGTTGATCAAGGCAACAAATTCCGAATAGGCTTCCGTACCCTGCAGATCGGACAGCGCCTCCGCAAGCGCACGGTAATGCCACTCGTGCAAAGCTTTGTCTTTCACATGAAAGATATTCCACAAACCATCCCCCTGGCGGGCAAAGTCCCGCGCAATGGCCCGCATGTTGCTCAGCTTGTCACCCAAAGCCACAATCTTACCCTCTTTTGACACATTCCGCAAACGGTGTATGGCGGCCTCTTTACGGCCTTTCCAGCTCGCCTCCTCCGACACACCTTCGGGATAGCTGTCAGTTTCCGCATTTACCAGCGCGGCGATGCGCTCACCAAATTCGTGCCGGATGTCCTCAATGGTCACATCCGTATCTTCAACAGTGTCATGGAGCATTGCCGCCGCGAGGAGTTCCTGGTCGGAAGTCATGGTCGCCACAATCTCCACCGCCTCCATCAAATGCACAACATAGGGGAACCCTTTCCCACGCCGCTCGGTATTACGATGCGCTTTGACAGCAAAAACTATGGCTTTGTCAAGCAAACCGGTATCTAAAAAAACATTTGCCATATCTGTAGTGTGAAAAGAAGAAAATTAGTAGATAGTTCCCTCCAGCATAGCATGAAACTCGGGCATAAGACGATGAGAGTCCCGTTCGATGATAAGAGTCTTTAACCCCGCATAGATACGCACCTCCTTTTCTATCGCTTCCATATCAGCGTCCTCCCCGAAATATACTGGCGCAAATGCTTTCCAAAAACGGGATGACATCTGCTTACTTATATGGAAAGCATTTTTAGTATACTCATCATCATTCAAGAGGCAGGTCAGATATACCATGCCGACATCAAACATCGGATAGCCATAGCAAAAATCCCCCAAATCAATGAAGTACTTTTCACGACGACCGTCGCGGTCTACGAATATTGCGTTTCCGAAATGCAAGTCGCCGTGGATAGCCGTGTCGGCTTGAGGTGCATCCAGGATAAACTCGCGGATTTTCACTTTCTGTTCCGGGGTGAAATAGGGATTATCGTTGAGCAGATTAAGATAATGGTCCTTCACGTTGACAAACTGGGTGGTGTCCACGTGGGTCTGATGGAGTTGGCGGCACATGCCGGCAAACTCGCGAGCGTAGTCTTCTAAATGTTCCGGGTCGTCGGAAACCGCGCGGGCATAGGACTTCTTGCCCACCATTCTGCGGAAAAGAATGCCAGTGCGGGTGCCATCTGTCACCAGCTCGCCCGGTTCGGGTGTTGGGATCCCGGCAGCATACACCTTCCGGGCTTGGACCAGCTCCTGCTCTGCGGCCTCAAAATTGCACATATACATCTTCAACAGCACCGACGGATTGCTCTTGTGGTTGTAGCTGAGCCCATTTGCACCCTCACCAACTAGTTCATAATCATCAATATTGACCTTAATTGTTTGCATCTTTTATAGTATGTTAATTAGACTGATACATGAATAAAAAACTATTGAACGGACAGCAAGTCTTTAGTGTGTTCGTAAATCGTATCCGCAAGTGTGACATTTCGTGGGGTTTTTCCATTTATGACATCAAACAGACGGCGCAAACCGATTTTCCCCCCACCCTGCCGGATAATACACGCAACACAAATGTTTTGCAACCCAAGGCTTGAAGAAATAATGTCGAGGTCGGTGACCCCCAGCTGATGTCGTGCCAGTCGGTATGCATCCTCTTCATACTGTTTGAGAAAGCGGCTGACATCGCCAAGGGTTCCACACCCAAGGGCCTTGAGAACCGGCAAATAGTTCATGATGGAGACCTCGTGGATTTCAGCCTGGTTAATGGCGGCTATACGCTTGTTGAGGGCTTCCAACGGACGGGTTTGAAGATAACTGCGGAATGTGTCCCCGTCGAGCCGCACATCATCGAGTTTCCCTGTTGCCACCAGTTGTTGCACACGGCGACGATACGCGTTGATTTCGGTGCGTATGCGGCTGAACTCGTCATCCGCCATCTCCAGCATCCCCGCCAAACGGTTCATCTGACGGAGATACTCTTGCGGAATCTCCACGCCACTCTTGTAACCGATATCATGATTGATGGCGGCCCAGGCATGCTGCAGGGTGGTCCGTATCTGCACCTCAAAGGGAATTTCATTGATCTCGGGGAACTGCTCACTGTGATAGGTCGAACCCGGCAATCGGCAGATATAGTGCAAGGAATTGTACCCAAAACTGTCCAATTGATGCAGCCTTCTTTTGTCCACCGAATTATTCCAGTCAATATCAAACATCTGCTCAACCATGGCAGCAATGCGATCCACATCGTCCGTATAATACGTGATAATGCGTGCACCGAGTATATCGGTAATATCGAAAAGGGTGTTGTACTTCCCACCCTTCAGGTTTAATTTCCCGCAAAGGCTCTCCTCATTCTTGATTCTTGTCTCCACAGCCGTGATGAAAATGCCATTTCGCTTAATAGTATCGTTCAATGAATCGTAAACTATCTTCTTCAGTTCACTTAATAAAGGTATTGCTTTCCGGTATTCTTCAAGAATCGCCCATGTATGGGTATTTAACATCTCCATAACTATAAA